>NZ_JAGGRO010000012.1:0-274248 GCF_018612805.1 Halomonas sp. ISL-56
CGAGTCGCTAAACAGTGCTCACCGTCTTGCCCGAAACATGGCAAGGCCGAAGTTTATGCAAATCGAACGGCATGCCCGCCGGGCAGCACTTGCTAGTTGGGCTTGGCTCACAATGCCTGGTGGGATCTGGGATCACAAACAATATTTTGACCCTAAGGTAGACCCAGAAAGGGCGAGACAGTTTGCAACATTAGGGATAACGACTAGGCAATATCACCATAAATACCAAGGCTATGAGTATTTTTACGACATCTGGTCCAATATTCATTACGGTTATGTAGGCTGTTACATCGGGTTTTCTGAAGACGCTTTACTAGACGGCGCTGGCCTTGCGCAGTACGCAAGCGATATTACAGAATTTAAATGGCCAGAAAACCGAAGCGATACTAACGGATCAGGGCTTAGGCGCTTTGATGACGTTACTGACTACCTTTCGGTTCGCTTAGGTATATCAATGTTTGAGCGTTTTAGTCCGCGAGAACTAACAGGATCTCTCCTGATGAATGAAATTACTCAGGTAGAGTATCCGGAGAAAGTGGGCTCCAAGATACCCCACACCTGCCAAGGCGTTAGGAGAAGACTAGAGGACATAACAAATGCAAAATAACCAGGGAGTAGCAAACTAATGCCTTTCTACCGTCGAAAAATAGTCATCATACCAATAGTTATCATCGTCAGCTTTTTTACTTGGCAAAGATATATTTATGGAGTAATGGATTATCGACCTGACCCAAAACTAACGGAGAGCGCTGAAGTGCTCTTCAATTTTATAGATGAAAACGATATACTGAAAATTATAATAGAAAATGGAAAAGCCGAGGCTTATGTGCGTGATGGCAAGTTCCGTGCCAAACCGATAACACTAGAAAACCATATTCCTAGTTCAGCCATACAGAGCATAGAAAACTCAAGCCTTAATATAAAAATCGCCAGTTTCACAAAGATTTGCGGACACTTCCCAGAATGCTATTTCGAAGCCTTCTTCAGAATGAAAAGACCATTTGAAGTCAAAGGTTTTCCATTATATACACCTTGGTGGTACCTTAGGTATTCTCCGAGTGGGGCATATTTTGAGGAAGGAGTAGTTCCTTCCTTATCGGAAGCTCTTGAAAATCCCGAAGAAACAAGTCCTTTGCAAGATGGATATATTTTTTGCGAAGCTACCGAATTAACGCACTGGTATCTATGCACTGGTAAATATCTTTAGTGATTTATTGTTCTGCGCTATATTCTAGCAACTATCGATGTGGTGCAGAAAACACTAATGCTATTCTATCGGTGTAAATTAGTTATCATACCACTGATGATCATCGCTAACTTTCTGGCTTGGCTAAGCTATTTATGGGCTGTTGAGAGTCACCAGCCTAGCATAAGAAAAACCAAGACCCTAATTGCGGCTACTGATCAGGTTCAAGCTATTATGCAGCATGAAGGCTTGGAATTTGTTCAAATAAATAATTAATATTTATAAATTATTACTGCACTTAATTATTTGGCATTTCGAATAGTAATCAGTTAAATTTAGCTTGGAGAAGCTGAGATTTATGAAGTTTCTATTCATTAAGTCAGCTTCCTTCTATAGCAGAGCAAACGCTATATGCTTGTGCTGAACAGTCATTTCGCGGCCTACCGAGATAAGAGCCAAAGGGGCGGCAACTTTCGCATCTACTCTGACCTGTTGCGCGAACACCTGCGCGAGTAATGAATCTTTTAAACCTCCCCAACTTCATTGACCATGATGTGATGTACCAGTGAAGGTAGTAAAAGCCGGGAAATCGACCCGGCGTTACCCAATACCAGAAGCTAATTCCTAAACGTTAATCAGCAGGCCCAATTACGTGTTTCACTTCGAGATACGCGCTTAGCCCCCAAGGGCCCAATTCACGACCAATGCCACTACGCTTGAAGCCGCCCCAGCCAGTTTCGGGTAGCACTAGTTGTTCGCTGTTGTACCAGATGCTACCGGCTTTGAGCTGGCGACCGATGCGCTTGGCGCGCTCGGGGTCGCCGCTGATGACGGTGGCCGCCAGGCCGTAGTCACTATCGTTGGCGAGTTGAATAGCTTCCGCTTCGCTTGCCACGCTATGGCCACAAAGCACCGGGCCGAAAATCTCTTCCTGCCATAAGCGGCTCTCTAGCGGCACATCACGGTAAAGCGTAGGCGCGAGGAAGTAGCCTTGTTCAGGCAGCGTACGGTGCTTTATATCGCGCACTGCCGTAAGGCCTTCCTGTTCGGCAATGTCCAGATAGCGTTGTACCGCATCGCGCTGCTTGGCGCTGGTCAACGGCCCCAGGTCGGTGCCTTCGGCCAGCGGATCACCCAGCGTCTGCGAATCCATACGCTCGGCAAGGGCGGCGTAGAGCGCTTCGGCCACGTTTTCGTGCACCAATAACCGCGAAGTTGCAGAGCAGATTTGTCCGGCGTTGAAGTAGATACCGGCCATTACCCAGTCGGCTGCCTGTTCGGGGTCGGCGTCTTCCATCACCAGAATGGGGGATTTGCCGCCTAGCTCCAGCGACACGCTGGCCGTACGATCGGCAGCGGCTTGCATCACCGCTTCGCCGACTCGATTACTCCCCGTAAAGGAGATTTTATCCACACCAGGGTGGTTGGTCAGCGGCGCACCGATGCCCTCACCGTCGCCGTTAAGCAGATTCAGCACGCCCGCGGGCAGGTTGATATCCAGGGCAATCTCGGCCAGCATGAGTTCGGGAAGCGGCGTGACTTCCGAAGGTTTAAGTACCGCGGTACAACCGGCCGCCAAAGCAGGCGCCAGCTTCCAGGCGCTGGTCACTAGCGGGAAGTTCCAGGGCGCAATCAGCCCCACTACCCCCACAGGGTCGTGATAGGTACGCGCCTCAACGCCCGCCATCTCCACACTCACCAACTCGCCTTGGCGGTCATCCAGTGCCCTGGCTTGCTTCGCGTAGTAGCGGTAGCAGGCAATCGCATCGTCTAGATCAATGCCCGCTTCTGCCAACGGCTTACCGTTGTTGGTGGCCGAAAGCGTGAGGATCGAATCCCGGCGGGCTTCCAGTGCATCGGCAAATCCATCGAGATATTTTGCTCGGGCACTACCGCCCAGCGCTTGCCAGGCAGGATGCGCCTGCTGGGCAGCTTTTACCGCGGCATCAACATCTGCTGCGTCCCCCGCGGTGACCTGGGCAATGCACTCTTCGCGGTAGGGATTCATCACGTCGAGCAGTCGGGTGCCCGCCGAGGGCACCCACTGGTTGTTGATGAACTGGTGATTAAGAATCTGATGGCTGAGTGACGGCATGGGAATATCCTAGTCAGAATGTGCGCACGCGCGCTGCCAGGCAGCGGCGTCAATTTCGATCAGTAGAGGCCCGTTGGTTTCGCGGTTGGCGAGCGCCTCGGATAATGCGGCGGGGCTTTCTACCAGAACGCCGGGACAACCAAAGCCCTCGGCCAGGGTGAGGAAGTTAGGCGCCTGAATATCCACACCCAAGCGGGCCACGCCGTTAGCATCCATATAGCGGCGAATCTCTTCGTAACCAGCGTTGTGCCAGAGCACAATCACTACGGGCAAGCGCTCTTCTACGGCGGTGGCGATTTCCGAGAGCGTAAACATCACCCCGCCATCGCCCACCAGCGCCACCACCGGTAGATCCGCTCGCGCCAGCTGTGCGCCCAGCGCCGCGGGCAGACCATAGCCCAAGGTGCCGTAGCCGGTTGAGGCATTGAAGTAGCGCCTTGGCGCTGGCTGGCTAACCAGATGATTACCGGCATATACCGGCGCGGTAGAGTCACCCACCAGAATCGCCTCGGGCAAATGCTCGGCCAAGGTGTTGTAGAGCGGCACAAAGTCGCTAAAAGCAGGGTCATTTTGCAGATTCAGCGCGCTCAAGACGGCGGCAGTTCGCTCAACGCCTCGACGCTGCACTGTGTCTGGGAAGTGAGCGAGCAGAAGCTCAAGACTGCGCCCAGCGTCCCCCACCAGCCCCAGCGTGACGCGTTGATTACGCACCAGCTGCTCTGGGTCGAGATCGATGCGGATCAGCGTGCCATTAAGGTGAAAGCCACCGTCAAACACCACGTCATAGTCAGTCTCGCCCAGCTCGGTGCCTACCGCCAAAATCACATCGGCATTGGCCGCCAGTTCGCGCACTGCGGGTAGCGCCGCGTTAGCCCCCAAATCCAGCGGGTGGTCGCGGCCTAGCAACCCTTTGGCATTGATGGTCGTGACCGTAGGCGCATCGAGCTTTGCTACCAATGCTCGTGCTGCCTCTGGCGCGGAGACACAGCCACCACCTAATAGCACCAGGGGCTGTTTCGCCGCGTGTAACAAGCGGGCGGCTTCGGCCAGCCCTTCTGGATCAGGCGCAGCTCGATAAAGCGTGGGCGCTCGCCACGAAGCCGATGCTTTTACCGGCGCATTAAACAAGTCGATGGGGATTTCGATATGCACCGGGCCCGGGCGCGCACCGTTGAAGACGGCAAAGGCGCGGGCGAGCACCTCGGGCAGCGTGTTGGCATCCAGCAGCGTGTGGCTAAACCGTGCCACGCCGCTAATCATTTGCTGCTGGCTGGGCAGCTCGTGCAACCGCCCTTGGCCCAAGCCCAGCGTATCGCGGCGATTGACGCTGGAAATTACCAACATGGGGATAGAGTCTGCCAGGGCTTGGCCCATGGCGGTGGCGATATTGGTCATTCCCGGGCCGGTGATAATCAGGCAAACGCCCGGCTGACCGCTAGCGCGAGCATAACCGTCGGCCATAAACCCCGCGCCCTGCTCATGGCGCGGAGTGACGTGCTGTACATCGCTGCCTTCCAGCCCGCGATAAAGCTCTACCGTGTGCACGCCGGGTATGCCGAACAGCGCGCGTACGCCATAGGTATCGCGTAGCATTTTAATCAGTAACTCAGCGCAGGTCATCGCAGGCCCCTTAGAAGAAAAATGTATGGGCCATAAAGGCGATGATCGGCAGCGTAATCGCGGTACGCAGTAAGAACACTACCGCCAGCTCCCAGAACTTGATGGGAATCTTCGATTTGAGTAGCAGCGCACCGATCTCTGACATATACACCAACTGCGTCATGGAGAGGCAGGCAATCACAAATCGGGTCAGCTCACTTTCGATGTTGGTCGCCAACACCGCCGGCAGGAACATATCGGCAAACCCTACCAGCGTGGCGGGGGCGGCCGCCTGTGCTTCAGGAATACGCAGCAGTTCGAGCACCGGCACCATGGGGTAGGAAAGCCAGGTAAACAGCGGGGTAAACTCGGCTAAAATCAGCGCAACGGTACCAATCGCAAATACCAGTGGCAGCAGCGTCAGGAAAATATCGATGACGTTGAGTAGAGCCAAGCGGGCTAACTGACGCGGCCCAGGAGCACTGCCTGCGCGACGGGTAGCCTGCAACAGGCTATAGCGGAATAGACCTACATTATCAGTGCGCTCTTCGCTCAACTGGCAGCCGACCGGCTCATAGTAGTCGTTGGATTTACGCGACAGTGGAGGAATCCGCGACACGATAACGGCAGCGATCAAACCGGACACCACCACCGTGAAGTAGAACTGCACAAACAGGTGGTTAATCTCGACAAAGTTAGTCACTAGCAGGCTGAACGCGATGGAGGCGACCGAAAAGTTGGTGGCGATCACCGAGGCTTCGCGGCCATTGTAGTAGCCCTGCTCATACTGCTGGGCGGTGATCAGCACACCGACGGTACCCGAGCCCATCCATGAAGCGGTGGCGTCAATAGCGCTGCGTCCCGGCAGATTAAAGATAAACCGGAACGGCTTACGCACCATGGTGCCAATAAACTCCATAAAGCCGAACTCGACCAGAAACGGCAGCAGTAGCGCCGCAAAGAAGAAGAACGTCAGCAGCACCGGCGCCAAGTCATTGAGCATCACCCCGCCGGTAAACGAGGCGGTGACAAACTCTGGGCCAAACTGAAAAAAGGTCATGATGACAAAAATGGCACCAAGCACGCGCATCGCAACCCAAATGACGCCCACATCGAACATATCGTGAAAGGGCCCGCTTTGAGCCCAGCTAGGTTTAGCGAGCTTGACGTATAGCGTCACCACCACCGAGAGGCAGAGAATGACCACCGCAATGGCGGGAAGCGCTGATCCTAGCAGCGTTTGCAAGCCATCAGCCATCATACCCATGCCAATATTAATAGAGTCCCCGACCTGGAAGGGAACCAAAAACAGCAGTACCCCAATAATGGAGGGGATCAGAAATTTCAGTAAGTGCGCAGGGGGTATCGGTGCCGAAGAACTCGGCTGATCCGATTTAACGTTGCTGTACGACATAGGGTTCACCCATTGGAAGTGATTATTGGAGGTGGGCTGGCGGCTAATAGCGCCTTGTTAGATCGGCGCTTTCTTAATATCTAAACTTTCTTACTATCTAAATTAGTTACTATGCTTAACGCCCGGCAGTATGCAGAGCATCTCATACAGCAGCGTGGCGCCCATTAGCGCGGTATTGCCGCTAGGATCGTAAGGCGGTGACACTTCTACCAGATCGCAGCCGACTATATTCAGCCCAGCCGCACCGCGAACCAGTTCTAATCCTTGGGTTGAGGTCAGTCCGCCCATCTCCACCGTGCCAGTACCAGGGGCAACAGAAGGATCCAAGCCGTCGATATCGAAACTGATATACACCGGGATATCGCCCATCTGCTCGCGCACTTCCTGCATCAACGGCGCCAGCGAGCGGTACCAGCACTCTTCGGCGGGCACAACACGGAAACCCTGGTCACGACACCAGTCAAAGTCTTCTGCCGCATAGCCGGTTCCGCGCAGGCCGATTTGCACGACTTTGCCATGGGCTAATAAGCCCTCCTCCTGGGCGCGACGAAACGGCGTACCGTGAGCAATCGGCTCGCCGAACATGTGCTCGTTGACATCGGCGTGGGCATCGATATGGATCAGCCCTACCGGGCCGTGCTTTTTCGCCATGGCGCGCAGAATCGGCAGGGTTAGCGTATGTTCGCCGCCAAGGGTTAGAGGGATGCAGTTGTGCTTGAGCACGTCGTCATAAAAGGCAGTGATGATGTCGACGCTTTTCGGCAGGTGAAACGTATTGATCGGTACGTCTCCGATATCCGCCACTTGCAGGCTTTCAAAGGGCGCTGCTCGGGTCGCCATATTGTAGGGGCGCAACATGCGCGACTCATCGCGGATCTGGCGTGGGCCAAGTCGCGTGCCGGGACGGTTTGATGTACCGATATCCATAGGGATGCCAATAAATGCCGCGTCCAACCCCTCGGCAGTCTCTTGGGAAGGCAGGCGCATCATGGTGGCGGGGCCTGCAAAGCGCGGCATAGTATTGCCACCCAGGGGCTGATTAAACTCCGACATCGTTCTCTCCTAGACGTTATTTGAACCTAGACGTTATTTGAAATTGTTGAATCGCAATGCGAGCTCGGCTTGTCTATCAATAGACATTGCACATAGCGTGCCAAGGCGCTAAAACCGCTAGAACCGCCACTTTCCTTGACCATTCGATGCAAAAATGCATTAAATTGACGGTTATTCAATTCAATATTGCATCGATAATTCAAAAATGGTTCGATTAGAAAGCATCGGCGGCAGGTAAATCAGGTGAGTAATCTCGAATGAGTGAAATAGATAGACGCGTGCTGCAAACCATTGTGGCGACCGCCAACGACCACTTCTTTATCGTCAGTGGCGATGGGCAGATAGTCGATATCAGCCCCGGGGCCGAAGCGGTTTACGGCGTTTCGCGGGAAGAGCTGCTCGCTAGCAGTGTTCAGCAGTTGCAAGCCGCCGGCGTGCTCAAGCCCTCGATTAGCATGGAAGTGATGCGCACCCGCAGGCCCGCACAGCTAATGCAGGTCACCGGAACAGGTCGCCGGGTGATAGCCGAAGCCTACCCGGTGTTCGTCGACGGCAGGCTGGAACGCATTATCAGCCGCTCGCGGGATTTAACCGACTTGCAGTTATTGCAGGACGAATATGCCCTGTTGCAAAAACGCTTTAGCGAGCATTTAAAGCGCAGTCAGGCTGCCCCCGATGCCGAAGAGCAGGCGCTGGATGACGCCCTGGACAACTTGCAGGTGCGCAGCAGCGTGATGCGTGAAATTGCGCTACTGCTTAAGCGCGTCGCCCCTTCAGATGCCAATGTGCTGATGCTGGGTGAATCAGGCGTGGGTAAAACCGCCTTTGCCAAACAGCTACACCGCTGGAGTCAGCGCTGCGACGGCCCCTTTATTGACGTGAACTGCGCGGCGATTCCCGAGAATCTGTTTGAGTCCGAGATGTTTGGCTACCAGCCCGGCGCCTTCAGTGGTGCCGCTCGGCAGGGTAAGGCGGGACTGTTAGAGCAGGCCGAGGGCGGTACGCTGTTTCTGGATGAAATAGGCGAGTTGCCGCTGTTGATGCAAACCAAACTGCTCAAGGTAATTCAGGATGGCAGTTTGACCCGACTGGGAGATACACGCCCACGCAAGGTCAATTTCCGCTTGGTCGTAGCCACTAACCAAGACTTGGCAAAACAGGTTGAGGCCGGGCGGTTTCGTCTCGACCTTTACTACCGCCTCAATGTGATCCCCGTCACCCTGCCGCCACTTCGCGACCGCCGTGAGGATATTCCCGACCTAGTTGAAGCCTGCTTAAGCCGACTTAACCAGCGCTATGGACGACAAAAAATCCTTGATACCCGCGTTTGGTCGACGTTGATGGGCAGTGAATGGCCGGGCAACGTCCGCGAGCTGGAGAACTGGCTAGAACGAGCCTGGCTTTCCAGCCCCACCGATCAAATCGAGGTGCCCGCCGTGCTTCCTCACGCCGAGCAGCACCCCGCCAGTTTGCCGAGCGCCTCGCTAGCAGCAAAGCCGATAACAGCACTCGAACCCCAGGAAACCCTCAAACAGTACCTGGCACGGCTGGAACGGGAAACGCTTGAAGAGCTGTGCAACACGCTACCCAGCACCTACGCCATCGCTGAACGGCTGGGCATCAGCCAATCCAGCGTGGTGCGCAGGCTGCAGCGTTATGGCATTAAAGTCGCCAAGTGATTTTCTGCTTGACACAGCGGGTGTCATCAACCATCCATGTAAGTGTCATGAAACGGCAACACCTTCAACACAAGCTGAACTAACAACAACCAGCAGCCGGTGATGTGTGTGCTATGTCAAACCAATCGCGTATCCGCCTGGAGCGCGTCACCAAACGTTGGGACGCGACCACTGCTGTCGATGGCATTTCCTTCGATGTCACGCCTGGGCAATTTGTCATTCTACTGGGCCCTTCTGGCTGCGGTAAATCCACCACGCTGCGTATGATCGCAGGCCTGGAAGAGGCCAGCGACGGCCAAATCCATATCGGCGATCGCGACGTCACGCGCCTGCCGCCGGGGGATCGTGGGCTGAGCATGGTGTTTCAATCCTACGCCCTGTTTCCGCACCTAAGCGTTGCCGACAACATTGTGTTTGGCCTACGCAGCCGCAAGGTGCCCAAAGCAGAACAGCGCGAACGGCTGGCGAAAGTCGCCGAACTGGTCGATCTCACCGACTACCTGCACCGCAAGCCCGCCCAGCTTTCCGGCGGCCAGCGCCAGCGGGTGGCGCTGGCGCGCTCCGTCATATCCGAACACCCGATCTGCTTGATGGACGAGCCGCTCTCCAACCTAGATGCCCGGCTACGTAGCGATATGCGTCGGGAGATCAAAGCGCTGCAAAGCCGCCTGAATATGACGGTGATTTACGTCACCCACGACCAGGTCGAAGCGATGAGTATGGGCGACCGGGTCATTCTGATGCAGCACGGCAGAATCGTGCAGGACGGCACGCCTGACGAGCTGTATAACCGCCCGGCCAGTGCCTTTGCCGCCAGCTTTATTGGCAGCCCGGCCATGAACCTACTGCCGCTGGAAGCAGGCAAGGAGGGGGCCGTTATCGTAGGTGAGCCGCACACACCGGTGGCGCCATTAGCAGCCGTCGGTGGTCAGTTAGGCATCCGCCCGGAGGATATCGCGCTAAGCACCACTTCGACGACTGGCGTACCCGCGATGGTGGTCAGCGATGAATACCTGGGTGCCGATACCATAGTCCATTTGGCAGTCGGTGATCATACCCTGCGGGTTCGACTCAGTGGCCGCCATAGGCTGGCTGGCCAGCAGTGTCGGATCGGCTGGACAGCCGAGGCCGCTCACCTATTCGGTGGAAACGGCCTGCGCCGTGATGACCTCACCGCTTACTCATTATTACCCGCCGCTGCACTGTCAGCGGAAAGCGCTTCGCCCCACTCGCAGCTCCAACCCCAACGTTAAGGTGTTTCCCATGCGTGCCCGTATCCCCATTGCTCTTTCTGCACTCACTGCTGGCCTGCTCAGTGCCGGTCAGGCCGCCGCCAACGACCCTACTGTACTCACCATGTACTATCCCGTCGCAGTGGGCGGTGCGCTCACCGATGTGGTCGATAACTTGGTAGATGAGTTTGAGAGCGAACACCCGGATATCGATGTAGAAGCCATTTACGCCGGTAACTACGACGACACCCGCGTGCGCGCCATGTCGGCGATGGAAGCCGGTGATACGCCCCAGCTGTCGGTCATGTTCTCAATCGATCTTTACGAACTGATTGAGCAGAACGCCATCGTCGCCTTCGATGATTTAATCGAAACCGACGAAGAACGCGAGTGGCTCGACAGTTTCTACCCCGGTTTGATGGAAAATGGCCAATTGGATGGCAAGACCTACGGCATCCCCTTCCAGCGCTCCACCATCGTGCTGTTCTGGAACAAGGACGCCTTTGAAGCTGCCGGCCTAGACCCCGAAACACCCCCCGAAAACTGGGAAGAAATGGCAGAGATGGCGGCGACCGTTCGCGAAGCCTCCAACGGCGAGCAGTGGGGCGTGATGGTGCCGTCGACTGGCTACCCCTACTGGATGTTCCAAGCCTTTGCCTTTCAGAACGGCCACCGGCTAATGAGCGACGACGGCACGGAAGTCTACTTTGACGACCCCGCAGCGGTTGAAGCACTGGAGTACTGGGTCTCCCTGGCCACCGAGCACAATGCCATGCCCGACGGCACTATCGAGTGGGGTACGCTGCGCCAGAACTTCCTTGAAGAATCCACGGCGATGATGTGGCACACCACCGGCAACCTGACCGCCGTACGCAGCGAAGCCAATTTTGATTTTGGCGTCGCCATGCTGCCGATGAAAACCCAGCGCGGCAGCCCTACCGGCGGCGGCAACTTCTACATTTTTGAAGATACCACCCAAGAAGAGCAGCGCGCGGCGATGACCTTTATTCGCTGGATGACCGCCCCCGAGCGCGCCGCTGCCTGGTCGATTGAGACTGGCTACATGGGCGTTAGCCCCGCCGCCTACGAAACCGATGCGCTGCAAAGCTACGTAGAAGAATTCGCGCCTGCAGCGGTGGCCCGCGACCAGCTTGAACACGGCACGGCGGAGCTCTCCACCTACCAGGGCGGCCGCATTCGCCGCGCTTTGGATAACGCTGTGCAAGCCGCGCTGACCGGGCAAATGACACCGCAAGAAGCGCTTAGTCAGGCGCAGCAAGAAGCCGACGGCGTACTACGTCGCTACGCCCGCTAAGCGTTAGAATTTTACTCTTCGCCGGGGGATGCCCCGGCTTTTCCAACGTGCGGTACGCCTCTATGTCATTCACCAATCACCGCAAAATGCAGCTCTACGGCGCGCTTCTGCTGCTGCCCGCTGCGGTACTGCTGACCACTTTTGCTTATTTACCGACCGTGACAACGGTGATTAATAGCCTGTTTTTACCCGGCTTTCGCGGCGCACCCACTGAATTCGTTGGCCTTGAAAATTATCAGGTGTTGTTCGATGACCCGACGTTTTGGAAAGTAGCTCGTAACAACTTAATCTACGCCGTCGGTACGATTCCTACGTCTATCGCGCTGGCACTTGGCATGGCGCTGTTCGTCAATGGCAAGCTTCGCGGGCGGGGTTTTGTGCGTATGGCGTATTTCACGCCGACGATACTGCCCATGATCGCCGCCGCCAATATCTGGATGTTTTTCTACGCCCCGCAAATTGGCCTGTTCAATAGTCTGCTCGGCGCACTGGGAATCCCAGGCGTTAACTGGCTAGGCGACCCAAGCGTCGCGCTGGGCTCAGTGATTGTGATGTCGGTTTGGAAAGAAGCAGGCTTTTTTATGATCTTCTACTTGGCGGCGCTGCAAAGCATGCCACCCGAGTTAAAAGAGGCCTCAGATCTTGAAGGCACTAGCCGCTGGAGTTTCTTCTGGCGAGTCACCTTTCCGCTACTCATGCCCACCACGCTGTTTGTGCTGATCAATGCGCTGATTAACTCGGTTCGGGTCGTCGATCACCTGTTTATTTTGACCAAGGGTGGGCCCAACAACGCCACCAACCTGCTGCTCTATTACGTCTACGAGAACGCCTTCTCGTTCTTTGACCGCACCACGGCGGCGACCATTACGGTGGTGATTTTGGTGGTACTGGCGGTAGTGGCCACGCTGAAGTTCACGATTTTAGACCGCAGGACACACTACCAATGAACCCAACGACGACCTATACGCCCTACACCCGTTACGTCTTTATCCCATCGCTTGAAACCGTGGCGGCATGGCTGCTGGCGATTATTTGGATATTCCCGCTGCTGTATGCCTTTTGGGCCGCCTTCCATCCCAGCGAATTTATGGTGAATTTTGAGCTCTTCGCCCCGCTGACGCTGGAGAACTTCACTAACGCCTGGTCTCAGGCGCCCTTTGCCCGCTACTACCTGAACACCTTTGCGTTAGTAACGGGCGTCGTGATCGGCCAGTTTATTGTCTGCACCTTGGCGGCATTTGCCTTTGCGCGTTTTCCGATTCCCGGCAAAAACGTGCTGTTTATGCTGGTGCTGATTCAGCTGTTTGTGTTTCCCGAAGTACTGATTGTGGAAAACTACCGCATCGCAAGCGAACTGGGGTTGATCAACACCATCACCGGGATTGGTCTGCCTTATGTCGCCAGCGCTCTAGGTATTTTCCTGCTCCGCCAGACCTTTAAAACCATCCCCCAGGAGCTTGAAGACGCCGCCCGTATCGAAGGCTGCAACTGGCTGGAAATTTTGTGGAAGGTTTACGTACCGCTGGCTAAGCCTACCTATTTAGCTTATGGCCTGGTCTCAATCAGCCACCACTGGAATAACTTTATCTGGCCGCTGGTGGTCACCAACTCGGTAGAGAGCCGTCCGCTAACGGTGGGCTTAGGCGTTTTCTCTGCGCCAGAAACCGGGGTTAACTGGGCCACCGTTAGCGCCGCCACGCTGCTTAGCATCGCCCCGCTGTTGGTGGCTTTCCTGCTTTTCCAACGTCAATTTGTGCAGTCTTTCTTAAGGGCGGGGATTCGCTAGGCAGTCGCCGCATACGTTTTTCGTGCGACTATTCTCTCTTAAGCACAAGACAAGGGAGAGCATTGATGCACGGCGACACCCACCCGGAAGCCCTCAAGGTGCTGCAGGAGGTATTTGGCTACGACAGCTTTCGCGGCCCGCAGCAGGCTATCATCGAGCATGTGATCGCAGGGGGCGACGCGCTGGTGCTGATGCCCACTGGCGGCGGTAAGTCGCTGTGCTATCAGATCCCTGCGCTGCTGCGTGAAGGCACTGCGATTGTGGTCTCGCCGCTGATCGCGCTAATGCAGGATCAGGTCGCGGCACTGAAGCAGAACGGGGTCAGAGCGGACTACCTCAATTCCAGCCTCGATTATCACGAGGCAGTCGATGTGGAGAACCGCTTGCGGGCGGGCGAGCTGGATCTTTTGTATGTCGCGCCGGAACGGCTGGCCACGGCGCGTATGCAGATGCTGCTGGAACAGACCCAGATTGCCCTGTTCGCCATTGATGAAGCCCACTGCGTCTCCCAGTGGGGGCACGATTTTCGCCCCGAGTATCGCCAGCTCTCCCACCTGCATCAGCGCTTTCCCCAGGTGCCGCGCATCGCCCTGACCGCCACCGCCGATGTGCCCACCCGGCACGACATCATGGAGCATCTGCAGCTCCACGAAGCAGCGCTATATAACAGCGGCTTTGACCGGCCCAATATCCGCTACCATATTGCCGAAAATCAGGGCAACGCCAAGGAACAGCTGCTGGGTTTTATCCGCGAGCACCACGACGGCGAGGCGGGTATCGTCTACTGCCTTTCCCGGCGCAAGGTAGAAGAGACCGCCGCCTGGCTGGAGCGCCAGGGGCTGACCGCGCTGCCCTACCACGCGGGGCTTCCCCCCGAGCAGCGCCAGCACCACCAGACCCGTTTTCTGCGTGAAGATGGCGTGGTCATCGTGGCCACCATTGCCTTCGGCATGGGTATAGATAAGCCCGACGTACGCTTTGTGGCGCATCTCAACCTGCCCAAGAGCATCGAAGCCTACTACCAGGAGACCGGCCGCGCCGGGCGTGACGGCCTGCCCGCCGATGCCTGGATGGCCTACGGGCTTCAGGACGTGATCACGCTACGCCAGATGCAGCAGGACTCCAGCGCCGCCGACCAGCAAAAGCGCATTGAGCAGCAGAAGCTCGACGCCATGCTGGGGCTTTGCGAGATCATCAGCTGCCGCCGTCAGTCGTTGCTTCACTACTTTGGCGATCACCTGGACGCCCCCTGCGGCAACTGCGATAACTGTCTGACCCCACCCGAGACCTGGGAGGCCACCGTGGCGGCGCAAAAGGCGCTGTCGTGCGTCTACCGTACCGAGCAGCGCTTCGGCGTGACCTACTTGGTGGATGTACTGCTGGGCAAAAGCAACGAGCGCATTACCCGCTTTGGCCACGACCGCATCAGCACCTTCGGTATTGGTAAAGAGCTCACCGCTAACGATTGGAAAGCGCTCTTTCGCCAGCTGATTGCCAGCGGCTATTTAAGTGTGGATATGGAGGGCCACGGCGGCATTAAGCTCACTGCCAACGCCAAACCGGTACTGCGCGGCGAACATGCCCTCACCCTACGCAAACCAAGCAAGGCCAAAGCCACCCGGCGAGGCAGCAAAGGGGGCTCTACCAAGCTGCCCCAAGGGGAGCTGTGGGAAGCCCTGCGCCAACACCGTCGGGAACTAGCCGCGGCCCAGGGCGTGCCTGCCTATGTGATTTTCCACGACGCCACTCTGGCCGAAATGGTCGAGCAGAAACCCCAGAGCCTAGCGGCATTGGGCACAATCTCGGGCATCGGCGCGCGCAAACTGTCGGATTACGGCGAGGGGTTTCTGGGCATTATTCTGGCGCATCGGGAAGCTGAGTAAAACAGCCATACCAGCGCGATAGCTCAAATGGTCGATATTTTCAAAAACCGCTCATTTGACGTAAAATATACGTAAGTGAGGAGAAAGCTATATGCCCATTCAGCATAAAACAGCCGACAAACGCCGCGAAATGGGGGCCGCAGCGATGCGTACCTACCCCAACATTTCCCACGCTTGGGGATTGAAAGAGAGCGAGGCCGCGCTGTTGTTAGGAGTACCGGACTCCACCTACCGCCGCTGGAAGCAGTCGCCTGAGCAGGCGCGGCTTGATGCCAATCACTTGGAACGGATGTCGTTGATTCTCGGCATTTATAAAGCGCTGCATATACTGTTGCCCAGTAAAGAAGCCGCTAACAGTTGGCTGCAGCGAGCCAACTGCAACCCTCTTTTTGCCGGCCACTCCCCCATGGAACGTCTGTTAAATGGACAAGTCTCCGACCTCTACGTTGTTCGCCAGCATTTAGATGCCGCGCGTGGTGGGGGCCATGCATGACCTTCCCGCTAAGCAACGTTACTTGGCGACCCAGTTATCGGGTTATTCCCTCGCGTTTCCCGCCTATTGATTTATTCGAAGGCGTCAATAACAACGCTGATGACTGGGCGTTACTCAATGAACTAGAAGGCGAGACCTCGGCTAGGCTTCGTGAAGAAGCGGGCGCGATCCATCTAGTTCGCGACGGCGACCGCCGCTATGGGCCTGGATGGACTCCCGTCATGGCGGCCTTTTGCCACTTCCCTGAGACCGGCTCACGTTTTAGCGATGGCACCTTTGGCGCCTACTACTGCGCGTTAACCGAAGCCACGGCCATTGCTGAAACTGTGTACCACGCAGAGCGCTTTATGGGGGAGTCAAACGAGCCGCCCATGATGCTTCAGCAGCGTGTTTATCTGTCGGATCTAACGGGCCAACTGATTGATTTACGAAGACAGAATGCTGCCCAAGCGCTTCTCGATCCGGATAGCTGGGCAGCCGGGCAAATCTTGGGTAGAAAGGCGTGGGATGAGCAGACGGATGGCATCGTTTACCCCAGCGTTCGAGTCCCCGATGGCGAGTGTGCCGCCGTATTACGGCCACCCGCGCTCTCCGCAACACGGCAAGGGCGTCATATCGGCTATGACTGGGATGGTCAGCGTATCCGCCATATCTATGAGCTAACGCTATTAGGCTAACGGTTCCGCTAAACCCTGCCCCGGAAGTGCTCACCCTGGGCAACGGCCGCAGCATCGAATACGCCGGTATCCAAAATCCAGGCGGTGACGAGGCTGGCGGGGGTGACGTCAAAAGCGGGGTTCCATACGGGAGCATCGCTGGGTGCCCACACTACGTCGCCAAAGGCACCAGAGACACCGCGTATCTCGGCGCCATCACGCTGCTCGATGGGAATATCCGCGCCGGTGGCGCAGGCGGGATCAACCGTGGTGTAAGGGGCCACTACATAGAACGGCACCTGATGATAGTGAGCAACTACCGCCAACATGTAAGTACCCACTTTATTGGCGAAGTCGCCGTTGGCGCAGATACGGTCAGCGCCCACCATAACTTTATCTACCTTGCCCGCTGCCATGAGGCTGGCGGCCATGCTGTCAGCAATTAGCTGGTAGGGAATGCCCAGATCAGCCATTTCCCAGGCGGTTAAACGACCACCCTGTAGCAACGGGCGAGTTTCATCTACATATACATGCAGATCAATGCCGCGCTGTTTGGCCACCGCCAGTGCGCCAATAGCCGTGCCTACACCCGCGGTGGCCAGCGAACCGGTATTGCAGTGTGTCAGCACACGGTCGCCCGCTTTCAACAAGTCAGCGCCCCGCTCGGCCATGCGTTGGCACAGTGCCCGGTCTTCGGCAAACAGTTCCGCGGCGCGTTCGGCCAGTGCGTTGGCGCCTTGCTCAAAGCAGGCTTCCATGGCATCCAGGCAGTACATTAGGTTTACCGCTGTGGGGCGTGTAGCACGTAAGCGATCACTCACCAACTGCCAGTCACCGCTTGGGTGGCGGGCGGCATACTGCGCCAGCACAAAGGCTGCGCTCAAGCCAATCAGCGGTGCACCGCGAATCGCTAAGCTTTTGACCGCAACTTGCCAACCATCCGGCGAGTCACAGCGTACCCACTGCTCCGCTTGGGGCAGTTGGGTTTGATCCAAATACTCAAGGTGGTCGGCATAGACCCGCAAACTGCGTGATTGAAGTTGAGGCATTCGATGAACTCCTTGAGCACTTGCTAGCTTAACAACGGCACGACTTATCAGGCGCGAAGCTTATCATATAGAATGGCTGCCATTAGAAGAGGCGATGCAGATCCTATGATGACGTTACAAACTGAACTGCTCGACGCTATTTCCTGGGCGGCGCAGCAAGGTTGGACGCCAGCCACTGGCGGCAATTTTTCCGCCCGCACCGGGTCGGGCTATCTTGTTACCGCTTCCGGGCGGGATAAAACCCGCATTCAGGCCGATGATCTGTTGCTCTGCGACCTGGATGGCAAGGTGCTATCTGGCGGTGGCAAGCCAAGCGCAGAGAGCGATCTGCATGCCGCGCTCTATCGTTTGGAACCGTCGATTAACTGCGTGCTGCATATCCATACCGTGGCCAGCACGGTGTTGTCGCGGCGCTATCCCCAGGGTATTGAGCTAAGCGGCTTTGAGATGCAAAAGGCGCTAGCGGGCAATGTCACCCACGACGCCACTATCACGTTACCGGTGGTGCCCAACTCCCAGGATATGGAAGCGCTGGCCGAGCATGTACGTAGCGGTTGGCCGATGCCATGGGGCTTTTTAGTCGCGGGCCACGGCATTTACGCCGTGGGCGATAGCATCGCAAGCTGTCGTCGTCACTTGGAAGCCATCGAATTTTTACTAGCCTGTATGCTTGAAGAGAGTCGATGGTCTTAAATGAATGGTCTTAAATGAGCAGCCTTAAATGAGCAACCCAACTGTACGCGCGATTGTGACCGATATTGAGGGCACCACCACGGACATTAGCTTCGTACATAAGGTGCTGTTTCCCTACGCCCACGCTAAGCTACCCGACTTTCTACGCGCTAACGCAGAAACTCCTGCGGTTGCCGAGCAGCTTGATGCCGTGCGCAGCGAAATGGGCGACCCTACCGCCTCTCTTGAGGCAGCCATCGACCAGTTGCTGCACTGGATCGAGACCGATCAAAAAGTCACCCCGTTGAAAGCCTTGCAGGGGATGGTGTGGGCGGATGGCTACCAACGCGGTGATTTTACAGGGCATTTGTATAGCGATGTGGCCCCCACCCTGCGCCAGTGGAAAGATTCAGGCAAAGCGCTCTACGTTTACTCGTCAGGCTCTGTTCAGGCGCAGAAGTTGCTGTTTGGCTATAGCGACGAAGGCGATTTGACCCCGATGTTTAGTGGCTACTTTGATACTCATATTGGTCATAAACGCGAGGCTAGTGCCTATCAGCAGATTATCGCTGAGCTTGACCTACCTGCGGAGGCAGTGCTGTTCTTGTCGGATGTGGTCGAGGAGCTAGATGCCGCCAAGCAGGCGGGTATGCAAACCCTGCAACTGGTGCGCGAAGGGACTCAGGCGGGCAATACCCATGCTTGTGTTACTCGCTTTGATGAAATTGCCTTTTAGGAGAGCCTACGATGTCGCAACTGAAAGTATTTGCTGATCAGAACCCTAACGATGCACTAATGGACATCACCGACGGCGAGCAAATTGCCGCTGAGTTAAACAAAGTCGGCGTAGTGTTTGAGCGCTGGGCAGCACCGGGCGACATTGCCGACGACGCTACCCAGGAAGATATCTTGGCGCTTTACCAAGAAGATATTGACCGGGTAAAAAGCAAGGGCGGCTATCAAACCGTCGACGTGCTGCACATGGTACCCACGCACCCAGAAAAAGACGCCATGCGGCAGAAGTTCTTAAATGAGCATCGCCATCACGAAGATGAAGTGCGCTTCTTCGTTAAAGGTCAGGGGCTGTTCTGCCTGCACATCGATGACAAGGTGTATCAAGTGTTGTGTACCCGAAACGACTTGATCAGCGTGCCTGCCAATACGCCCCACTGGTTCGATATGGGCCCAGCGCCGGAATTCACCGCGCTACGCTTCTTCGATAACGTGGAAGGCTGGGTGCCCCATTGGACAGAGAGCGATATCGCCGGGAAGTTTGATCGTTTGGATCAGTTATAAGCGGTGAGGAGTGAGGGGTAAATCGTAAGTTGTGAATCGTTGTAGGCAGTTGTAGCACGGCGTAAGCGCCAGCGCACCCGCGAAGCAGCGCATTAGCGGTGCTTCGCGGGTGGCACCCAGACCAGATAAGTCGCAGTGGCGTTATCCAGGCGGCTGGCGCCGCCGTTGCGGGTGCCTCATACGCTCGTTCCTCGCAAGATTCGTTACACCGCACTACGGGGTAGTGCCCATCGCGATGCTTATAAAACCTCTTGTTGGTTATACGCTCTTGCTAGGTCTGCAAGCGCAGTAAGGTCACAGTAAGCTTCCGGCTCCAAAATCAGCGCTTGGCCCATCAGCACGTTACGCGCTTCAAGTTTGGCGCGCAGGGCGGTGTCTTCGATCTCTTCAAAATCGGCGTTGTGGGCTAGCGATAAAACACGGCGGTGCATTTCAATGCCGCAGTAGGCCAGCGCATCCAGGCGGATCTCTTCCAGTAATGCATCGCAGGCATCGTCCGCGCTATTGCCCTGCTCTTCAAACAGCGACTTGGGAAACAGAATGCCCGTCCGCTCGGTTTGCCAAAGGTGGCGGAACTCGGCATCAAAACAGGTAAAGCACGCTTCAATCACTTCTAATATCCACGCCTGATAATCTTCAAGCGCATCTTCCTGGCGATGAGCGGGCTGGCTGAAATAGGCCATCAGGAAGTTAGCCACCGCCATCCCCAAGTCAAAGGCCATGGGGCCGTACTGGGAGAACTCAGGGTCAATGACCCGCACTTCTTTATCGGTGGCCATAATCGAGCCAGAGTGCAGATCACCATGCAGCATGGTTTCGGTGTTAGCGGTGAACTTCATCAACAGCCGTTGAACCTTGGCTTTTAGCCGCGCATTACGGCGTAGCTCATCTACTACCGGTGAAAGCTCCGGCGTATGGTGGTTCATTTCAGCGCCGTAATAGGGGTCGGTAAACACCAATGATTCAGTAATGGCGGGAATGGCCACATTGCCTGAAAACAGCCCCACGTCCTGCTTTTTCTCGGGGCTACTCAGCGAAAGTTCCGAACCACGAAACGCCGTGCGTGCACAAAACTGGCCGATGGTTTCGCCAAGCTGAGCGACTTTCTCGCCGTTAATGAGCTTACGGCGCAAAATCGTGTGGGGGTGTAGATACTCCATCACAAACAGCGCCTGGGGTTTGTCGAAGTTGTACACCTCAGGAGCGATACCCGGTGCCCGCTTGGCCTGGCGCACCAGGGCGTAATACTCAAAATGGGCACGATAAATCGGCAGCGGCCAGCTCTCTCCCACCATTCTCACGTAGGGAAGCGCCTGTTTTACCACTACGCTGCCGTGGCTGCCGGAGACAATAAACACCAGGTTAAGGTTGCCGTCACCCACCTCGCGAATCTCCCAGCTAGCGGGTTCTCCGCCCACTCGACTAGCTACTTCCCCAACGCCACCAAGCCGCTGAGATAGGGTCTCGACGCTGAGCGCGCGGTAATCTTGATCAATCTCCAAAGGTCACTCCTCACAGAACGTTTAAGGGTATGCTTGGCCGCTACTGGGCAGAAATACCTAAGCCATCAACAGCGTCATCGGAGGATGGTAGATCAACCAAGTTCGCCTCCCTGATACGGTTACGGCCCTGTCGTTTAGCTTCATAAAGCGCCACATCCGCTTTTAACAGCAAGTCGGCTGGTGTAAGGCCTACTGCGGGACGGAGCACCGCAACACCAACGCTCACGGTGACAACGCTATGCGTCGAGACACCCTGATTAGGAATCCCTAAAGCTTCCACACTGCACCGTATTCGCTCTGCCGCTGATTTTGCCGATTCAGGTGTTGCATTGGTCATCAGCACTAAAAACTCCTCGCCGCCAAAACGTACGACCAAATCGGAATCACGGCTATTGGCCTGCATGGCAGCAGCCACTTGGCGCAAACATACGTCACCTTCAGGATGGCCATAGTAGTCGTTGTAGGCTTTGAAGTGATCAATATCGATAACCATCATCCCTAAAAAAAGACCTTTATCGGCAGCCTCCTGCCAGCGCAAAGGCAAAACTGTATCGAACTGGCGTCGATTGGCCAGATTCGTCAGGGGGTCGGTGACAGACATCCGCGTCAGCTTTTGATTATCTTGGAAGTAATAGCCCGCGCGGAGCTGCTCTTTCAACACATGCAGGTAGGAGGTTCGCTCACTCTGTTCGAAGCGATAGCTTGCCACCAAGGTAAACAATGCTTGAGCGATGATAGTAAATATAGCGAGCCTTTTTACCTCTGGCGGCATTGCTTCATAGGGCAAAACAAAACCTAATATTATAAATATACTAATGGCGGATGACACACAGGCGTAGCTAAACCGTAATGAGTAAACAATATTACCTACCAGTAAGATAAGGCCGAAAGAGAAAACATCTAGGTACGAGTAAGGAACGGTAGATTCCGCAACTATTAAACATGAAACCACCGTTGCAACAATAACAGTGCTTGCCATTAAGGTCTCACGGAGGAATGGTGCTACGCCTCGATAGACCCACCATAAAATGGGCAAGCCAATAGGTAGCATCACTCCAATGCGTAATAGCAAGGCGGTGGTAAAAGAGTCAGGCCGAAAGCTGTAATCATTGATCAGAAACAGGCAGTAAATGACCGCTGATATTAGCCCTGACATCACCATCTGACGACTACGCTGGCGCTGGGTATCAGCTTCAAAACGCGCTTCCACTTGCTCAGTAAAACGTAACCGCCAAGGCCCTCTTTGCAACTCGTTTTCCACCGCTGTTAGCAGCGTGTCATTGACCATTACTCGCCCTCAACGTCTCACCTAATAACTTACGGCTTTCATGCATCATTACTAAACACCAGAAGCCACCCATCACCTTGGAGTAAGCGGTTAGTGTGCCACAATAACGTTTAGTTAAAGTGAATATTGATACAATATATTAAACGGAATTCATCCGAATTTTCATTCAATGAACATTCAACCAGGAGGCTAATAATGCAGCGCCAACAGGATCCGATGACCAACGACTGGACGTTCACCATCGGGCATCACGAACTCGTTGTGCACCAGCGCTATGAGGTGCTCAGTATGGTCAACGATTTCATGCTGGGTATTTGGTTTACGATCGGCAGTGTCTGTTTTTTTTACCAAGGTGCCGTACAAACCGTCGGCGTATGGTTGTTTGTGCTTGGCAGCCTCCAACTGCTGATTCGTCCGGCAATTCGTCTTCACCGCTATATCTATTTCAAGCAGCTACCGGACACCGACCACGACGCCTAGAAAGCCGCGTTCAACGCAGTTGGCTGTCTTTGCTACCGCGACGGTTATAGCCACTGAAGGCCGACTGCTGTTTGTCCAATTCACTTTGGCAGGCTACGCATAGCCGTACCCCAGGAATCGCCTTGCGGCGCGCTTCGGGAATGGGGTCACCACACTCTTCGCAAATCTCAAGACTCTCACCACGGGGCAACTGGCTACGAGCTCGCTGCACCGCATCCTCTAGCGTGCTCTCCATCTGCTCTTGTTCAGCACCATCTTTTGCCCATCCGCCGGCCATAGTCGCGCTCCTTGTTCAGGCCCTAACAAGCTATCAGCATAGCAGTCTCGCCGTTCGATAAACCAAGTGGATGTTAGCCAGCTAGGTCTGATCATTTTTTGGAGACAACGCCAGGTTCTTCTGCTCCCTCAAACACGCCAGGGTATTTTCGCTTGGCTCGCACTAAGCGAATAATGGTAATGATATTGGTGACTACAATCAGGCCTTCGGCAATGGTACCGCCGATGGTGCCAATCAGCAGGTTGTTAAGCATCCAGGCTAAGGCGGCCAACCCCAGAAAAGTTCGCATGGCGATACCGCGCAGCAGAAACATGCCCACAGTTCCCAGAATCATGGCCGTCACCGGCAGAATATCTACCCAACTTTGCCACGTGAAAGCTGCGGCGATACCGCTGGCCAGCAAGACACCCGCCATAACGGCCTTACTGCCCATATATCGACGAGCCAGAACAATCCGCACTATCACCAGCCCCGTCAGCGCCGCCGCCGTCCAACTCTCGAAAAACACAAACTGCAGCGCAAAAGCCACATTGGCTGAAATCAGTAACACCAAGAGGCGATCGTCATTTTTACTGGCAAAGGCCACGACACATATCACCAGAGCCACCAAGCCACAGAGCTGACCAGCCAGGGCACTATGGCTTAGGTTTTCTAACATTTATAACGCTCCTCATTTCCACGCTACCGTTAGCCCATACTGGCACAGTTAGCGTTCTCCTAACCCAAAAACCGAACGCCTTGGGCGGCCAACGGGCTGCGTAGTCTGTCAGGCAGTGGCACATCGGTCACCACGGCATCATAATCACCCAACTGGCCCGCAGTGCAGCGCAGTGGCAGGTCGAACTTGGTTTTATCCAGCACTAAAACACGATAACCGGCATGAGCTAATAGCGCCTCACGGGCCATCACTTCGTCATCGTTGTAGTCATAAAGCTGACCATGGCTATCCATCCCCCCCACCGACACAATTCCCACATCGGCACGGTAGCGTTGAAAAAAGCGCCAGGCATCGCCGCCTATCACATCCTGGTCGCGCCGACGAACGCGCCCACCCGCCACGACTAACTCACACTTAAGCTGGCACAGCTTAATCAGCGCATGCAGATTATTGGTCATGATATGCAAGCCCTGCTTCTCGCTTAGCGCATCGGCCAACTGCTCAACCGTGGTGCCCGTGCCCAGAAATAGCGCTTGATGATCCTGCACCAAACTCGCTGCCCGCGCCGCAATCTGCCGTTTACCCGCCACATTGACGATCTGACGCTGGTCGTAGCCGATGTTTTCTTGTTCGGGAAACGGCAGCACTTCACCCTGGCGACGCAGCACCAAGCCCTTATCGGCTAGGTGCCGAATATCCCCACGCAAGGTTTGTACAGAAACCCCAAACTCGCCTGCCAAACTCTCTACCGATTGGCGCCCCTCAGCGTGGATTCGCTGCAACAGCTGTTGTCGACGTTCGAACTGACGCATAACCCCTCTCAGCACAGCGAAAGCAAAAAGTGCGGCAAACGAAAGCTACAAAATGTTGAACGAAAGCATAGTGTCACTTTGTTGTAAGCAGATGACAGTAACTTAGGTGGGGTTCACTCACTGGAGGTTTACCCATGTTGAAGCGCCCCCTGGCATCTATTCCGACATCTGCCCTTACTGCTGCCGTCGCGGTAGCCAGCTTTTCCCTTTCGGCTCAGGTAGCGGCGAACGAAACGCTGACGCTCTATACCAGCCAGCCCAATAGCGATGCCCAACAGACCGTTGACGCCTTTGAAGCGGCCTATCCCGACATTGAGGTGGAGTGGGTACGCGACGGTACCACGCGCTTAATGACCCGGCTGCGCTCGGAGCTTTCAGCCGGGGTGAGCAACCCCGACGTACTGCTGATTGCCGACAGCATGACCATGGAATCACTCAAGCAGGAGGGCCATTTACAGCCTTACCTAAGCGATGAGCGCCAGGCCTATGACGCCGACCTGTATGACCCAGAAGGCTACTACTACGGCACCAAGCTGATCACCACTGGGATTGTGTATAACACCGGCGCCGAGCATCAGCCGCAGAGCTGGCAAGACCTGCTGGGGCCTGATTACGAAGGCTTGGTTACTATGCCCAGCCCGCTCTACTCCGGCGCTGCGCTGATCCATATGGCGGCGATTAGCGCTAACCCAACATTAGGCGCCGAATACTACGACGCCCTGCACGATAATCGCACCGAAGCTCAGGGCGGCAATGGCGGCGTATTTAACGCCGTGGCCGCAGGCACCAAGCCCTATGGCATTGTGGTGGACTTCCTGCCGATTCGCGAAGCCGCCAAAGGCTCGCCGGTGGAGTTTGTATTTCCTGAAGAGGGCGTGAGCGCGGTGACCGAGCCGGTCGCTATTATGCAGGGTGCAGAGAACGTCGAGGCCGCGCAAAAGTTTGTTGATTTTGTACTTTCCCAGCAGGGCCAAACGCTGGTCAGCCAGCAGGGCTACCTGCCCGCCCACAACGACGTTGCCCCGCCGGAAGGCTTTCCCGAGCGCGATAGCATTACCCTGATGCCGGTGGATACAGAACAAGCGCTGGCCCAGGAAGCCGAGCTTAAACAGCAGTTTAGCGATCTATTCGGCGGGTAATCATGACGTCCGCTCTCAACTATAATAAGTACGACAGCGACAACAAGTACGGCAGCCAGCACCGCTGGCTGCTTTCCAGCCTGTTGATTGCCATTGTGCTGCTCAGCCTGGCGCCCAGCCTGCGCCTGCTGATTGAGGCGTTGAGCGACCTTACCCAAGGGCGACAGTCACCGCTATGGCAGGTACTCAACAGCGCCAGCACTTGGCGAGCACTCTGGCATAGCTTATACACCTCAGGGCTTGGCATGCTGATCGCCCTGCTGCTGGGCAGCCTGTTCGCCTTTGCCATCACGCTGACTAATGTGCGTGGCAAAGCGTGGCTGGTGTTCTGCTTTATGCTGCCAATGATGATTCCGCCTCAGGTTACCGCGCTGAGCTGGCTGCAGCTGTTTGGCCCGGCCAGCCCGCTACTGAAAAGTATTGGTATGGCGCCGCCGTTAGGCAGTCCGCAGCCGCTCTACTCGGCTGAAGGCATTGCGCTGCTGTTAGGTATTCAAAGCGCGCCGCTGGTGTTTCTGGCCCTGCGCACCAGTCTGCTTTCGCTGCCTCGCGAGCTTATTGAAGCCGCCCGCATTAGCGGCGCCAAACAAACCCAAGTATGGGGCCATATCATTCTGCCCGTGACCCGTAGCGGCTTGATCGCCGGGGGGGCGATGGCGTTTATCTCCAGCCTGGGCAACTTTGGCATTCCTGCCATGCTAGGCATTCCCGCTGGCTACTACGTGCTGCCCACACTGATCTACCAGCGCATGGCCAACTTCGGCACTGGCGTGTTGGCAGAAATGGCCGCCCTGTCGCTGCTGATTGGAGTGCTGGCCTTAGCGGGCGTCGCGCTGCAGCAGCACTTGATGGGACGCAGTCGCTTTGGACTGGGCGGCCATAGTGGACGCTCCCACGATTTCACCCTGGGCCGCTGGCGCTCGCTGGTAACCGCCACGCTGGTCGGGATCTTACTGATTATCCTGGTCGCACCGCTGCTCGCTCTGATGATCAGTTCGCTAGTGCCCGCCATGGGCGTGCCGCTTAACGCCGAGACCGCAACTTTAGGTGCTTACGTCGAAGTGATGGGGCATCAAGGCGCTACATGGCGGGCGGTGAACAACAGCCTTTGGCTTGCGGGTAGTGCGGCTCTGGTGCTGATGCTGCTAAGCCTGCCTTTGGCTTATCGGCTACAGCGCCTACCGGAGCGCTGGCGAGGGGTAGTGCTTAGCGCTATCGAGATTCCCTATGCGCTTCCCGGCGTGGTATTGGCCATTGCCTGCATCCTGCTGTTTGTGCGTCCGCTGCCGATCATCAATATAGCGCTCTACGGCACCTTAGGGCTGATTTTTATCGCTTACCTGGCGCGCTTTCTAGTGGTCTGCGTCAAACCTGTCGCGGCCAGCCTGGCGCAACTGGATCCCTCTCTTGAAGAGGCGGCACAGTTAGCCGGGGCAGGTCCCTGGCGGCGCCTGGGCAGCATTATTTTACCGCTGGTGGCGCCCGCGCTATTCGCCGGTGGACTGCTGGTGTTCTTGCTGGCGGTCAACGAGCTCACCGTATCAGCGCTGCTGTGGAGCGCCGGTAACGAAACCCTCGGCGTGCTGATTTTCAACCTCGACGAAGGCGGTGAAAGCGTGCTGGCCTCAGCGGTGTCAGTGCTGGTGGTGATCATGGTCGCCTCGCTGATGCTGACGCTCAGTTTGCTGGCACCGCGGCTACCTAAAGGAGTCATCCCATGGCAGAGCTAAACATTGCAGGGCCAAACATCGTAGGACTGAGCATTGATCGCGTTACCAAACGCTTTGGCGAACACACTGCCGTGGATGAGCTGTCGTTGGAGATTAATCCGGGAGAGTTTGTTGCCCTGCTCGGCCCTAGCGGCTGCGGCAAAACCACTATGCTGCGCATGTTGGCGGGGTTTGAAACGGTCAACGAGGGTACTATTCAATTAGCCAATCGTACCCTGGCAAGCGCCGATACCCATGTACCCCCCGAGCAGCGCAATATGGCCATGGTGTTTCAATCCTATGCGCTGTGGCCGCATATGAGCGTGGCTGACAACGTGGGCTACCCAGTCAAACTGCGCGGCCTGCGCGGGGCGGCGTATCAGCAAAAGGTTCAGCAAGCGCTAGCGTTGGTGGAACTCGATGCCTACGCCGACCGCATGCCCCAGGCCCTCAGTGGGGGCCAGCGACAGCGCGTGGCGCTCGCGCGCTGTCTAGTCAGCGACCCGTCGGTGGTGTTGCTGGATGAACCACTGGCCAACCTTGACCGTCATCTGCGCGCCACCATGGAGCACAGCTTCCGCGATTTTCACCAGCGCACTGGCGCTACCCTGGTCTATGTCACCCACGACCAGACCGAAGCCATGGCGCTGGCGGATAAAATCGCCGTGATGAAAGCGGGCAAGCTGATTCAGTGGGGCTCCCCCGAAACCCTTTACCAGCAGCCGCGCACCGCCTGGGTAGCGGGCTTTATCGGCCAGGGCAGTCAGCTTAAAGTCGCAGCTGGCAGCCCTGGAAAATGGCTTGAGAGCACCTCCCTGATGCGGGGGCTGAACGCCATCGAATCTGAGCGAACCCAAACGGTACTGGTGCGTCCAGAGCATATTCAGATCAGCACGACACTCACATCCACCGCGACCCACACACATAGTCAGCTTGCCGCCCAGGTAGAAAGCGTGATCTTCCGCGGCGAGCGTTATGAGCTCACCCTGCGTCTACCCAGCGGCGAAACGCTGCTGGCCTTCCATCACAGCGCGCCTGATTTGGGTAGCCTGGTTGTCGTTAGCCTTCAAAAGGGCTGGTGTCTGGAGCCCGACCAATGAGTATCACTATCGAGATTCTCAGTGGGTTAGGCGACAAAGGCCCTGCCGCTATAGTGGTAGAAGCCCAGGGGAAACGCCTGTTGTTAGATGCAGGGGGCGCACTGCATCCTGGAGTCCCCATTACCTGGGCCCGCGGCCTTAATGTAGATGCGGTGCTAATCAGTCACGACCATATTGACCACATCGGTGGCGTGGCCGAGCTAGCGGAAGACGTACCACTCTATTGCACACCCCTGGTGGCCAAGGCACTGCCTCATGGCCGCACTTGGCGCCCCCTGCCGGAGCGCGGCTCGTTAGAGGTGGAAGACATCACCGTCACCACCGGC
Organism: Halomonas sp. ISL-56; assembly: GCF_018612805.1. Lineage (NCBI taxonomy): Bacteria > Pseudomonadati > Pseudomonadota > Gammaproteobacteria > Oceanospirillales > Halomonadaceae > Halomonas > Halomonas sp. ISL-56. Next base: position 28,700 of record NZ_JAGGRO010000012.1, read on the forward strand.
CAAGCGGGACACTCCCTAGGCGGTGTGTGGCTGCATTTAGCGGTGGCAGGCGGGGTCTTCTATAGCGGCGATGCCTGCATTGAGTCATCAGTGTTCCCGTTTGATACGCCGCCGAAAGCCGCTGTTGCGTTACTGGATGCCTCCTACAGCAGCTACGACCAGCCCCAAGTAAGTTGTGTGCAGACCATCAGCGAGTATCTTTATCAACCGCTGGCCTTTCCCGTTCCAGAAACCGGTCGCGCGTTGGAAATGGCATTATGGTTGGTTGAAGAGGCTGCAATAAGAGGGTTAACACTGGCCATTGATGCCGATATTCGCGCCAATCTTGCCGCCCTGCTAGCAATGCCCGAGACTCTGCGGCGCCCTGGTATTGATGCCGCTATCGCTAATGTGTTGGCGCGAGCAAATGATGAACATGCCACACTTCGGTTAATAAGTGATCACAACGATAGGCCGGATCAGTGGACCGATCACCACTTGCTTCACACCGGCTACCTAACCCCTGAGCGCCGCGCCCAGCTAGCAGTGGGCGAGATAAGCTGGCAGCGCTGGAATGTTCACCTGCGTGCGTCACACCTGGTGGCACTCGCTGACCAACTGGGTGCCAATCAAGTGGTGCCGCTATTTAGCCAACTTAGCAATAACGAATTAAACGCCTGGCAGGGGCTGCTAGGCGGTCGTCTCTGCACCGCACAGCGTTTCTCTACTCAGTCCCGTTTAGCCACCTTTTCCTGTTCAGGGAGTTTTGCATGTCCGCAGTCATTGTAGATGTCGACGGCACCTTAGCCGAGTTTCATCCCCACCAGGTCAGTGATTGGGTGTTGGGAAGCCAAAAACAGTGGGAGCCGTTCTTTGCCCATATGGCCGAAGCACCGGTAATCGAAGCGGTCGCCAGGCTGGTTAAAATATTAAAGGCCCAAGGTCAGCAGATCGTGATTTGTAGCGGTCGCCCAGACAGCCACCGTGAGCATACCCAGCGCTGGCTGGAGCGCCACACCATCCCTTTTGATGCCATGTACCTCCGCCCAGAAGGCGATGACCATGTGGATGATGAAGAGGTAAAAGCCGCACTACTCAATCAAATACGCAGCGATGGCTTTGCTCCCTGGCTGGTGTTAGATGATCGCGACGCCGTGGTCGCCCACTGGCGCTCACTAGGCCTAACCTGCCTACAGTGCGCACCGGGGGATTTTTAGCCACGTAATGATCAGACAATAGGCAGGCAGGCGATCGCTATCACATCATTGCGGTAATTATCGTTGCGTTTGTACTCGCGGTAGCCTGTCGAAGCGACCATGGCGGATAAATAGCTATTGCCCTCGTACTCCAGCCGCTGGAACAGTCGCTCACCATCACGTAAAGCCAGCACCTCTGTGTAGCCGCCAGCAAACAATTTAGGCACGGCAATATCGGCTAAGGTAGAAGAGATCACTTGGCCTTCGGCGTCTATAAACAGAGCGAAAGGTGACAGCGACTGCGCACTACTGTTAGGCAGATTATCAGCGAGAATCTGCCTAAACTCTGGAGCTGCATCAAACACAGTGGCAATGCCACCAACAATAGTGCTGCTATTGAAATCAACCACGGGGGCGCAGTAAAGATACGTGGGTCGATTAGCGTATAGCTCACTCTCCGTAAATGCCGAGACCACGTACCCCTGTTCTGAGAAAGTGTTTAAGCACTCGGCTAAAGGCAGGGTTTCAGGAACATGGGTGCCAATAAGGGCTTCTGAGTGTTTATCGGAAACGCTAACGATAGTGCCTTCTCGGTCAAACAGAAGAATATTGGTATACACAGTGTAAAGACGATTAATCGCGCTAATGACCTCTGCTAGCTCAGCGAGTGCCTGCTTATTACCCTTTGAAGCCGCACGTAACTGCTTACGGATACGCTCATCCAATGCCCACCAGCGCGCATCGTTGGCGCGTTCGTAAAGATTGCGATCCATTATACTGACCATGCTAAAGGCACGCATGGTGGCATCGGCAATAGCGGTTAAACTCATTCCCCGGCGCAGTGTGGAAATAGATTGTTCAAACAATTGATCGGTTAGATTGCCAATCTCACGGATCTGATGCAGCACGGGCACCAGCTCTACCGCCTTGTAACGCACTGAAATAATATGCCCATTAATCACCGCTAGGTTAAGCTGCTGCGCAATCATTGACGCCTGGAGGCGAATGTCGCTTAGCCTTCCCTGTACCACATCGGTGTTCACTGAGGTGTCCATAGCAGTTGGCTGGTGATGAGCAGCGCCCGATAACGCTGTCAGCGCCATAAAACGCCAACCAATTCCACCGTAGCCTTGATAAGTGGCGCTTTTAACTTGCCGACACGCATAGGCGTTGCCATTTAGCACAAGGACTTCAACGTTTTCAGCGCCCACCTGCTGCATCGGCTCATTCAGCGCTAGCTGGGGTAAACTGGAAGCGACTACTCGGCCATCATTATCCAATAAGGCAAGCTCAAACTCACCGTCTGCGACCTCATTGAAAATACCGCGCACTTCCTCTTCAAGGTTAAAACTCAGCGCGAGATAGCCTAAGCACTGATTCGACACCGCTTGATGAACAGGCGAAATAAACAGTAGCGCCCGATACTGGTGAGGCACTAAAGGGGTAGCAGCAAAGTACTCCACGTAACCGTTGTCTAATTGAGACAGCGTTTGATACAGGCGCTCATCGTGAAACGTATTAGCGTCTCCCAAAGTGAGGCTGGTGCGCAGCGTAGCGTCTAAATTGAGCAGCATTACATCATCATAAACAGAGTACTTAGCCACATAGCGGGCAAAGTGTTGCTGGATATTGATCGAACTTGCCGCTTCGTCACTCTCCATGTAGGCGCGGATAATGCTGTCAGTCGAAAGAAAGCCGATGTCAGCAGAGCGCTCGTACAGATTACGCACCAGCATATCGACGGCAATCGCCGCTCTTCCCCCCAGCACCATTTCATATTCTCGGGCGTACTCTTCGGCCAATGCCGTGGCAAGCTGAACGCGCAACAGACGAAAACGATCTTGAACTTCCGATATGCGATCCAGCACGCCGTTACTACCACTGCGACTCGCTACCTTACCCACCAAGGCAATAATGGCTAACCAGTCATCCAAATGTGATAACTGACTGTCGTAGTGTTTAACGTAAGCGGGCGGTTCCAACGCGTGTGTAGAACGCATTCGGGCCAACGCTGGGAGTGCGCCAGAGCCAGGGAGACGGGCGTCAGTTTGGCCGGACAAGCCCGGAGATAAAGAGCGGGTAGTCATATTGCCACCTTGCTATCAAAGCATCTGCCAGGACATTAACCGAGCCTATTTACTTACTATAACCTTTTGTCCCTGAACTCAAGCACTAAGTCTTACTAAAGCTAAGCTTTGTTAAAAGCGTAGCGGTGCATTCGTTGGATGCTTTAGCTAAGACAGCGCCACCGTTCTTTTATGCTGCCACGCCAGCACCGCCAAAGGCACCAGTGCGACGGGGATCAGCAGTAAATTAAGCGTCGCCCAGCCTAATGAACTCACCAGCGGCCCGGCGAGTAAGGCGGTTACTGCGGCGGTACCAAAGACCAGAAACTCGTTCGCCGCCTGGGTGCGCGCTTTATCCACCGGGCGGTAGCTCTCGGTGAGCAGGCCGGTGGCAGGCAGAAAGGTAAAGTTCCAGCCCAACCCCAGCAGAATCAGCGCCACGTTAAAACCGGCTAAGCCGATCCCAAACTGGGCGACCACAGCACTCGCCACCAGCAGCAGGCAACCGGCCACGATAACTTGTTTAGCACCGAAGCGGGTAGCCAAATGCCCAGTAAAGAATGAGGGTAAAAACATTGCCACCACATGCCACTGAATAGTCATGGATACATGGTTAAAGTGGTGTCCGGCACCCGCCATAGCAAGCGGCGTGGCGGTCATGGCCAGGTTCATCACACCATAACCGACCGTCGCCGCGCTCACCGCCACAATAAATCCGGGTTGGCGGAGTATCTTACCCAGCGGCAGTGCAACGCCTTCGCCGTGGGTGCGGGATGCCGGCGGCAGCTGCGTCAACATCAGCACCACCAATGCCAAAGCGTAGAGCACGGCTAGACCAACAAAACTGCCCAAAAACGGCACCTCGCCCAACTCACGACTCACCCTGGCCAGCCACGGCCCGGCAAACGCAGCCAGCACACCGCCCCCCATCACCAAACCAATCGCCCGGTCACGCATCGGCGCGGGGGCGGCCTCCACGGCGGCAAAGCGATACAGCTGTCCAAAGCCAATGCCGATACCGATCAACCAGGTTGCCAACAAGAACAACCCAAAGCGCTCGCCCATTAGCGCCTGCACGGCAACTAGCGCGCCCACCAACCCAACCATATTACCCAGTATAAAGCCGCGCTTACGGCCCAGTTTGGCCATAATTAACGAGGCGGGAATGGTGGCGCACATCAGCCCCAGCCACTGAGTGGCGACCGGCGCGGTGGACCAAGACGCGCTAGGTGCCAAGGAGGCCCCAATCAGCGGCGAAACGGCGATCAACAACACATTGCCGGTGACAAGTAACGCTTGGCAGAGTGATAACAAAGTGACGGTTAAAGGCATGGGGCACTCTCCTGAATAAGACCCGTTTGGGAAGACGCAAAGCGTTGGCGATAGACCGAGGGTGATACGCCGTAGTAGCGCTGAAACTGGCGTCGCAACTGCTCCGCGCCGCCCAGCCGCCAGCGTTGTGCCAAGCGCTCAAGAGATAAATTTTCGCGCTCGCTGAGAAGTGCCAAGCGCGCTTGCTCAAGGCGTAGCTGGGTCAGGTAGGTACCTGGGGTAGTATCCAGATGACGCCTAAACAGCCGGGTTAAATGGCGCGGGGAGACCGCCATCAGGTCGGCCATGCTCTCAAGCCCATGATCCACGCTGGGGTCGGCATGGAGTTGATCCAGCAAGCGACGCAGCGGCCCCGCGGCCTGCTGTTTGCGCAGTATTTCGCTGAACTGCGACTGCCCGCCCGGACGGTGCAGAAATACCACCAATTCACGGGCCACACGCCCGGCAAGTTCGGCACCGTGATCCGCCTCGACCAGCGAAAGCGCCAAATCAATCCCCGCCGTTATGCCTGCGCTGGTGTAACGGCCGTTGCTCTCGATATACAGCGCGTCAGGCTCGACGCTTATCGCAGGGTACTCATCGGCCAGTTGAGGTGCATGGCGCCAATGAGTGGTGACGCGGCAGCCATCCAACAGCCCTGCGGCGGCTAACAAAAATGCCCCAGAGCAGATCGACCCAAGCCGTCTCACGATTGGGGCAACTTCACAAAGCAACTGCTTCACTGCGGCTATGTCACGCTGCTGCATTACGCCACTGCCACCCGCCACCAACAACGTATCCAGGGGCAGTAAACGCTTAAGTTGGTGGTAGGTGTGCGTGGCGTGCACGGCTAGGCCGCCATTGGTGGAAACCGGGCCCACGGCATCGGCGACTAGGGTCAACTGATAGAGCGGTTGGGGGCTTAACGCATTGGCGCTGGCAAATACCTGCCAGGGACCGCTGATATCCAGCAGTTGGCAGTCGGGATAGGCAAGTAGGGCGACATGACGGGTCACGATCTCTCTCCGCTAGTGGGATACTAAAGCATGAGAGAGAGTTTCAGCGCTGCGTCCCATGTCGGCAAGGACGATTACCCCACCGATACGGACATAGCGGTAAATTCACTAAACCTAGGGAACAAACTAGGGGCTAAAATTAAGGCTGAAGTTAGCCTGTTTTTTCTAGCGGCGCCTCCATTCTGCGCACGCTGGAAACAAAGTCACTAAAGCGCTCGCCCTGAATCAATACATGGTCGCTCAGTGCCTGCTGCGCCGCTACCGAGTCACCTTGCTCAATGGCTTCCACGATAGTTTCATGCTCGCGCAGTGAACTGTTCACCCGTTGTCGTACCTGCAGCTGTAAACGCCGGTAGGGTTTTAAGCGCTGCTTCAATTGGCGCGCTTCGCTGGCCAAAAATGCATTGTGGCTCGCGGTGTAGATACAGTCATGAAAACCCTCGTTTTCGTAATAGTATTCGTCACTGTCACCGGCCAGGGCCGCCGCTTCGCAGCGCTGATGCGCTTGTTTTAAAGCGACCAGCTCCGGCTCGGTAATTCGCCGTGCCGCCAGGCGGCCACACATGCCTTCAAGTTCCGCCATTACTTCAAACATCTCAATTAGTTGATCAATCCCCACTTTCGCCACAAAGGTGCCTTTTTTGGGCGAGACCGTCACCAAGCCGCTGGCGACCAACTGCTGAAAGGCTTCGCGCACCGGGGTACGCGAGACCTCAAACTCACGTCCCAAGGCTTCTGGATCCAGACGCTCTCCAGGTAAACGGCGGCCATTAATGATGTCATTCTCGAGTGAATCTCTTAATCGCTGAGCGTTGGAGCGCTTAGTGCCCGTCATTTTTACCTCCCTAGATCAAGACTGATCTTAGCCATTTAGGGTGTCATATATTTGACATTAGCATACGTAGCGCCTATTGATATATATATCAGCCTTGCTGATAAACATATAAAGCTCATCCAAGCACACAACAACAACTGTTGGAGACGCAACATGCAACGCTATTTGATCTCAACTGCCGCCGCCCTAGGTCTCGCCATTGCGGCTTCCCACGCCTCTGCAGATACCGTGCTTCGCGCGTCCCACCAATTCCCCGGAGGCCAGGGGGATGTCCGCGATGAAATGGTGCAAATGATGGCCCGCCACGTAGCCGACGCGGATGTTGGTCTGACCATAGAAGTCTACCCAGGCCAATCACTGTTTAAAGCGCGTGAACAGTGGGGTGCCCTGGCCCGGGGCCGCCTGGATATCACCTCGCTGCCGCTGGATTATGCCAGCGGTCGGCATCCAGAGTTCTCCGCCACGCTGATGCCGGGCTTGGTACGCAATCAAGCGCATGCCCAGCGCCTGAACGACTCCGAATACATGGAGATGATTAAAGCGGTGATTCTGGACGGTGGCGCTCGGGTGCTCTCAGATGCGTGGCTGTCGGGCGGTTTTGCCTCTAGCGAGCGGTGCATCACCTCCCCCGATACCGTCGAAGGGCAAAACCTGCGCGCCGCCGGGCCCGCCTTTGAAGAGATGCTGGAAGCTGCGGGTGCTTCCATTGCCTCTATGCCCTCTTCTGAGGTTTACACCGCCATGCAAACCGGCGTGTTGGATGCCGCAAACACTTCGTCGATGTCGTTTATCTCCTTCCGCCTCTACGAGCAGGTCGAGTGTTTGACCGAACCGGGCGACTTCGCACTGTGGTTTATGTATGAGCCGATTCTGATCTCCGAGCAGGTATGGCAGGGGCTTAACGAAGAACAGCAAGCGGCGCTGATGGAAGCCGGTGAAGCAGCAGAAGCATTCTTTGCTGAAGAGGCCGCCGCGATTGATCAGGAGATGGTCGACCTTTACGAAGAGAATGGCGTTGAGGTGGTCAGCATGAGCGAAGACGATTACAACGCCTGGCTGGAGATCGCTCGTGAGACCTCCTACAAAAACTTTGCTGAAAATGTTCCCAATGGCCAAGCCATTATCGATGCAGCGCTAGCCGTCGAGTAAGCACCCGCTGAACGCCTAACGGCGCGACCACTCCTCTCGGAGTGGTCTCTTAACACTGATGCTTACTGTGCTGATTGAGGGAACTATGGCAACCACAACCACTCACGAACCCCCCGTGCGAGGGGGCATCATCGGCGGCTATATCCGCGTCATGGATAAGCTGTCGCGGCTTTCCGCCTATCTGGCCTGCGCCATGTTTATCGCTGGCGTATTAGTGATTTGCCAGATGGTCTTTATTCGCTACTTACTCGGAATGAGCACCAGTTGGCAAACCGAATTCACCATCTTTTCAGTAACGGCGGCAATGTTGATGGGTAGCCCCTATGTACTGATGACCGGTGGCCACGTCGCTATCACCATTGTTCCCGATGCGTTGGGCGGTATTACCCGCACCATCATGCGTCTGATCGCTTCGCTGTTTGGGTTAGGTTTTTGTGCCGCTCTGGCATATGCCAGTTGGGTTTATGTGGCTGAGGCATTCCACGGTGCATGGACGACTGGCTCGGTATGGAACCCGCCACTGTGGCCCGCGTTACTGCCCATGGCTATCGGTGCCACCCTGCTATCGCTGCAGTATGTGGCTGAAATATTGCGTGGGGAGAGCTGAGTATGGATCCGATTACCTTAGGTATTATTGTCGCCATCGCGCTGATTGTGCTGATGGCCATTGGCACCCCTATCGCTTTCGCTCTGGGCGGCGTATCGCTGCTGGCGCTGCTCTACGACCGTGGCCTTGCTGAGCTTACCTATTTTGGGGAAACCTTTTTTGACCGCATTGCCGAGTTTGGTTTTGTCGCCATCCCGATGTTCATTTTGATGGGCGCCGCGGTGGCCTCCTCCCCCACCGGGCGTGATCTTTATCGTTCACTGGACCTATGGATGGGCAAACTACCCGGCGGCTTGGCAGTTTCCAATATCGGCGCCTGTTCTATCTTTGCTGCGCTCTCGGGTTCGTCCCCCGCCACTTGTGCGGCGATTGGTAAGATGGGCATTCCCGAAATGCGCATGCGTGGCTATCCCGATGGCGTCGCGGCAGGCTGCATAGCCGCGGGCGGCACCCTGGGTATTCTGATTCCGCCGTCGGTCACCATGATCATCTACGGTATCTCTACCGAAACCTCCATTGGTCGGCTGTTTATTGCCGGGGTGGTGCCAGGCTTTATGCTGGCAGGCCTATTTATGATCTGGACGATGATCGCCTGCAAAATGGCCGGTGGTTATAACAACCCCATGGCGGAGTCCGTCGAACGGCTAAAACAGAACGTTAAGCAGAATGTCGATACCAACCTTAAAGCACTCGTGCGTGTGTTGCCTTTCCTGGGCGTAGTCGCGGGTATTCTGTTTGCCTTGTATGGCGGGGTAGCAACCCCTTCAGAAGCCGCAGGCGTAGGTGCCTTTCTGTGTTTGGCGCTGGCTATTCTGATCTACCGCATGTGGCAGCTAGGCCCACTCAAACTAATCATGCGCGACTCGCTACGCGAAAGCGTGATGATCATGCTAGTGATCGCCACCGCCGAAGTGTTCGCCTATGCGCTCTCCTCCATGTTTATCACCCAAACCGTGGCGGGTGCGATTGCTGATCTGGAGATCAACCGCTGGGCACTGATGGGGGTGATTAATCTCTTCCTGCTGGTAGCCGGTTTCTTCTTACCGCCTGTGGCGGTGATCGTGATGACCGCGCCGATTCTGTTACCTATTATCCTGGCCGCTAACTTCGACCCCTACTGGTTTGCGGTGATTTTGACCATCAACTTGGAAATCGGTCTGATCACACCGCCTGTGGGACTTAACCTGTTCATTATTAAAGGCATCGCGCCGGATATTTCGCTGCGCGACATTCTGATGGGAAGCTTGCCCTACGCGCTGTGTATGGTGCTGGGTATCTTGCTGCTGTGTCTCTTCCCAGGCATCGCGCTTTGGCTACCTAACTTGATCATGGGTTAAGGAGTTCGACCATGAACATGCTGTTTTTGCAGGAGCTGTTCAACAACATCACTCAGCGTGATGCGTTGTTGCGGCGCCGCCATCCCGAGACGCTAACGCCCGACCATGGGCAGTTAGTTAACGCCTGCCAGAAGCTGTTGGAGAGCGATGGTGAAGCCTCCAGCATCGCGCTGGCAAGCCGCGCCCTGGCGATTTACCAGCGCCTTTCGGCGGCTGAAAAGAGCCGCTTCTTTGCCCGCTTGACGGCCGACTTTGCGGCTGATCCCGGGCCCATTGATGCGGCCTATCTGGCCTATCAAGAAGTTCGCGACAACCCATCGCTACAGCGCCTGTTTGAAGCCTGCGAACCACGCAGGCAGGAGCTTTTCCGGCGCTTAAACCTGGCCAGCGACGGTACCTATGAACTGGTTAAGATGCGCGAAGACCTGCTGGCATTGCTGCGCGAACAGCCCGAGCTGGCGGCCATTGATGACGATTTCGCCCACCTGTTCGGCTCCTGGTTTAACCGCGGTTTCTTGATGCTCAAGCGTATTGATTGGAACACACCGGCGTCGATTCTAGAGAAGATCATCCGCTACGAAGCGGTGCACGAAATCCAGGACTGGGACGACCTGCGTCGGCGGCTAGACGCCCGCGACCGTCGCTGTTTCGCCTTCTTCCACCCGGCGATTGGCGACGAGCCGCTGATCTTTGTGGAAGTCGCCCTGCACAAGGGCCTGCCCAGCCGCATCCAGCCCATCTTGTCAGGAGAGAGCTCTGTTAAGAGACCTGGAAAAAGCCCTGGAAAGAGTAGCGCCGAAAAAGGAATCGACGACCCTGAAGATGCCGATACCGCGGCGTTCTTTGGCATTAGCAACTGTCAGACCGGGCTGCGCGGCATCTCCTTCGGTAACTTTTTGATCAAGCAGGTAGTGCAAGAGCTCTCCCAGGAGCTGCCGCAGCTTAAATACTTCGTCACCCTCTCGCCGGTGCCGGGCTTCGCCCAGTGGTTGCAGGAGCAGCGTGATGACGAGCAGCTTCCCGCTTCGATGCGTAAGTCACTCAAAGGGCTTGAAACACCGGGGTGGCATCAGGACAAACCCCGCGAAGAGGAGCTCAAAGCGATTATTCGCCCGCTGGCCGCCCGCTACCTGGTCGAAGAGAAGAACCGCCACGGCCTGCCGCTCAACCCAGTGGCCCGCTTTCACCTCGGCAACGGCGCTGAACTTCACCGCATTAACTGGCTGGGAGATATCTCCGCTAAGGGCTTTAAACAAGCCGCAGGCCTGATGGTCAACTACCTGTATGTGCTGGACGATATCGAGCGCAACCACGAAAACTATACCGCCAAGGCCACCGTTGCCTGCTCCAATGAGGTGCGTGATCTTGCTCGACGCGCGCGCAAAATGGCCAAGGGAGAAACCACCAAATGAGCCACAACCTATTTGACACCTTTGCCGCCAAAATGCGCGAACGCGCAGAGGCCGATTTTATTACCACCCGCGATGGCCGCCGCTATAGCTACGCCGATGCACTAAGCATCAGTGCGCAGCTTGCCGGCGCGCTAACCGAGCTAGGCGTTCAGCAAGGCGACCGCATCGCCGTACAGGTGGATAAAAGCCCGGAAGCCATTTTGCTCTACCTGGCCTGCCTGCGTATCGGCGGTGTCTATTTACCCCTCAATACGGGCTATACCGGCGATGAGATTCGCTACTTTCTAAATGATGCCGAGCCCGCACTGTTTGTTTGTCGCCCCAAAATAGAAGAGCAAGCACGGGCGCTGGCTGTGGAAACAGGCTGCCCCGCGGTGGCCACCCTGGGCAGCGCCGCCGATGGCAGCCTGATGGAAACCGCCCAAGCGGCAACGCCACGGGAGGATGTGGTGGCACTTGGCGAGCGCGACCTGGCGGCTATTCTTTATACCTCTGGCACCACCGGGCGCTCCAAAGGCGCCATGTTAACGCACAAAAACCTTGCCTCTAACGCCGAGACCCTGGCCAAAGCCTGGCACTTCAGCGCTGAAGACCGGCTGATCCACGCGCTGCCGATCTTCCACACCCACGGCCTGTTCGTCGCCTGTAACGTCACCTTGATGTCCGGCGCCAGCATGCTGTTTCTGCCCAAATTTGATGCGGACGTAATCTTTGAAGAACTGCCCCGCGGCAGCGTGATGATGGGCGTTCCCACCTTTTATACGCGGCTGGTGCAGGATGAGCGCCTAACTCCAGAAGCCACCGCCCATATGCGGCTGTTCGTTTCCGGCTCTGCTCCGCTTACCGCTGAGACCCACGAGGCCTTTGAAGCCAAAACCGGCCATGCGATTCTTGAGCGTTACGGCATGACCGAAACCAACATGAATCTCTCTAACCCCTATGAAGGCGCACGGCGCGCGGGCACTGTGGGTATGCCACTACCTGGCGTGGAGATGCGTATTACCAACCGGGAGACCGGCGAAGAGGTACCTTTTGGCGAGATTGGTATGCTGCAGATTCGTGGCCCCAATGTGTTTATCGGTTACTGGCGGATGCCGGAAAAAACCCGTGAGGAGCTGTTAGACGATGGCTTTTTTATTACCGGTGATCTCGCCATGGTCGACGACCAAGACTATGTGCATATCGTCGGTCGCGACAAAGACCTGGTGATTTCCGGCGGCTACAACGTCTACCCCAAAGAGGTAGAGCAGGTAATTGACGAGCTTGATCAAGTGGCCGAATCCGCAGTCATCGGCCTGCCACATCCTGACTTTGGCGAGGGCGTCACCGCCGTCGTGGTGCGCCAGCCAGGCGCCAATCTTGGAGAAAACCAGCTTGACGAAGATAAGGTGATCAGTCACTTAGATGGTCGCCTAGCCAAGTACAAGCAGCCCAAGCGGGTCTTCTTTGTCGATGAACTGCCCCGTAACACCATGGGCAAGGTGCAGAAAAACATGTTGCGCCAACAATTCAATGACACCTACCGAACCCCCTAGCCCCGTCCTGCAAGCACCGCCTCTTCATCAGCCTTTTACCCGTCCTTTTTGCCCCGTAACTGACGGGGCATTTTTTTTGCAAAAAGGAACCATTTGCTCTACGAAATGTTAAGTTAAGATCACTTAACGAACGATGGAGCAGAACGCTTTGACTACACCTACTATTACCAACGGCATCACCGCCAGCGAGTTATATCAGTTAGTCAGCCAGCCCACGCCCAATAGCGCGGGAGATACGACCCTTGAGTGGCCTGAGGGTACTATTAGCCTGGATGAGGCGAATCAGACGCTGATCTGGGAACTTAGCGATTACGGCAACTTGCCGATTACCCTCTCGCGCAGCGAAAACGAGTGGATCGCTATGGCCTCCATCGCTGCCGTAGACGGTGTCAAAAACAGCGCTGAACTCAACGAAGTGCTGCTGCGCCAAGGTATTTCGCTACCGTTGGCCTCCGTGGGTATTGTCGAGATCGACGGCAACGACTTCTATGTGGCTTATGGGCAGCTGTTTGGCGACTCCAAACTTGAGTCAATTTGCGCCGAGCTGCACGCAACGGCCAGTGCAGCCATGGAAGTCGCCGAACTGATCCAGACGCATTTCGTATGACACTCGCAACAGTTCGCCTATCATCAGTATCACCATTGTCGTCACTTACCAGTGAGATTATTTATGTTAAGCAAAATTATGACCGCCCTACGCGGCAAAGCAAATGAAACCGGCCAAGCGGTGGTGGATTCCCAGGCGTTGCGCATTTTAGATCAGGAAATCCGCGATTCAGAGACCCACTTGAGCCAGTCTAAAACCGAGCTTACCCGCCTAATGGGCCAGCGTCAGTTGAACAGCAATAAGGCCGATACGCTGGAAAGCAAAATCGCTGAGCTGGAAAAAAGCGCCGAGGCCGCGCTGGATAAAGGCGAAGAAGCGCTGGCGGTGGAAGTTGCCGAGCGCATGGTGGCGCTACAGGATGACCTGGAAGCGGAACGCGCCATTGTTAGTGAGTACGATGCCAGCATTGAGAAACTGCGCGGTGCAATTCGCGGCACCGACAACCAACTTCGCCAGCTCAAACAGCAGGTTAGCGTGGTCAAAGCCACTGAATCGGCGCAGAAAGCCCAATCCGCCGTGGCCGCTCGCCACTCGGGTCAGAACAGCGCCATGAGCAGCGCCATGGAATCCCTGGAGCGCATTAAAGAGCGCCAGCAGTTGAACTCGGCGCAAATGCAGGCGGCTGACGATATGGCCGCGGAAGAGAGCGGCAGCTCGCTGGAAGCCCGCTTGAAAGCAGCCGGGGTGGGTGGTCAGAACCGCAAAGCAGACGACGTGTTAGCGCGCCTGAAAGCGAAGAAAAACGCCACACAAGGGTAAAGAGTCAAGCGTAAGTCAGCGTTTAAATTTACTGGGGAGCCAGGCCATGTTTAACACCCTCAAGGCACTTTTTCGCGCTACCACGGAGAAGCCGCCCGAGCCCGATGCAGGCCGACCGATAGCCGCGGGCCTGCCCATGGGCATCAGCCAGGAAGACCTTGAGGGCCTACGCCTGGATGGGCGCGTCAATATCAAGCTGATTGGCCTGCGCGCCCACCCCGATGCGCTGTTTCGCTGGGACGACGACGCCTACCACCATATTGCCGCCGTAGGCCACGTCGATCTAGGTCAAGGGGCGCAGTTGGTACGTTTCTATTTGGATAATGACACCTGGCTGCAGGCCAATATCGAGCATGGCCAGGTGCTTGAATATAAGCTGTTCGACTTTTACCGTGTTGCCCATCTCTCGGATGCCGAATTTGATAATTTGATAAACGGGGACGACAAACTGCCCGATAGCATCGGCGCACAAACCGTCGCGCTTTCCTCGACCACTGGCGAGGCACGCAGCTGTACCTACCAGCGGGTATGGGGTAATGGAGACAGCCGGTGGTCGCCACCGGTGGTTTTTGAAGAGCAGGTAATGACCACCGAGAGCGTGGCTGCAAGGCTAGTGACTCATCATACGATGCTTTATGAGCGCACCATCGAAGGCGCTGAGCGGATGGAGTACTTACTGTTGAGCGCTGAAAACGATGGCGAAGGCAGCTTTATGGTGGTGCACAACGTGGGCGTGGATGTGGCCTCCGTTGATATCGACGCAATGTAATCGGGCTACTGTATCGAAACACAAAATTTAAGCGCTATAAATTTAAGAGCTATCAAAGGAAACTGCCCCCATGGTGAATTACCTCTACGGCCTGCCGTCATTTCTTGCTTATCTAGTGACGGCGATTGTGCTGCTTGTCGCCTTTATGTACTGCTACAGCCGTCTTACTCCGCACCACGAATGGACGCTGATTAGAGAAGGTAACGCGGCGGCGGCCTCCGCCTACGGCGGCTCTATTTTAGGTTTTACCATTCCGCTATACAGCGCGATGGCACACTCCATCAACTTTATCGATTTCGTACTCTGGGGCATTGTCGCCTTTATCGTTCAGTTGGCTACCTTCTTCGCGGTTAAGCTGTTTCTGCGTAAACAGGGCGAAAGCCTGTCTCAGCACATCACCGAAGGCCATCAGGCCTACGGCATTTTGATGGCCAGTGTGGCCGTGGCAGTCGGCTTACTCAACGCCGCTTCGATGACTTGGTAACGACGACGTGGTAAAGGAGAGCCTGCATGTCTAAACACGATCATACCCCACATTTGCCACGCCGCAAGCGCAGCGGGCGTTTGTCATTGGCAATGATGGGCGCCAGCGCCTTTGGTCTTACCGCCTGTGGCCAACCGCCCCAGGAAGAGCAAATCACCGATATAGAGTTCGATCAGCCACGCAGCTTTCAAAGCGTAGAGGATTGCGTGGCGGAAAACGTCTACACCCGCAGCGCTTGCGAAGACGCCTACAAAGCCTCGCTGGAAGCGGTGCCGCGTTATAGCACCCTGGAAGAGTGCGAAGCTGAAAATGGTCAAGGCGCTTGTACTGCCCCAACCGAAGAGCAGTCCCAAGCAGCTACCGGAAGCACCGGCGGCAGTTGGTTTATGCCCGCCATGATGGGCTATATGGTGGGCAGTATGATGTCCAATACCAATCGTGGGCGCTCCTTTGAACGGGTGTACCAGGAGCCGGTATACCGCAACCGCCAGAATCAGGGCAACTGGAACACCGCCTCGAACCAGGCCTCCCAGCGTGTCACCCAGCGTAACGATGCAATGCGCAGCTCGGTGGCACAGAACCGCCAAGCTACCTCACAGCGCCGAGGCTTTGGCTCGCGCTCCTCGGCACGAGGTGGCTGGGGCTCCTAAGCCGCCAGTAAAGCCCACCATGCTGCGAATCGATATCCCTGAACGAAGCAACTGGAAAGCCCTGGCCCACGAGCTGGGCTTTCATTTTCATACCATCGACGGGGAGCCCTACTGGAAAGAGGACGCCTACTACCAGTTCACCTTAGAACAGGTAGAGCGCGATATCGAAGCGCCTACCGAGGAAGTACATGAGATGTGCATGGAACTGGTGGATAAGGTCTGCCACTCCAATGCGCTTATGCAGCGTTTGGCACTGCCCGAGCATATGTGGGACAGCATCCACAACTCGTGGAAGTCAGGCCAACCGCACCTCTACGGGCGAATGGACTTTGCCTATTCCGGTGACGGCCCCGCGAAACTGCTGGAACTCAACTACGACACGCCCACCTCGCTCTACGAAGCGGGCTTTTTTCAGTGGGTGTGGCTTGAACAAGCCATCGCCCAGGGCATCCTGCCCCGCCACGCGGATCAGTACAATTCGATTCAGGAGCGCCTGATCAACGCCATGGCGCACCTTGGCGACCGCATTGACGCCCGCACGCTGTATTTCTCCTGCATTAAAGATAACGCTGAAGAACGCGCCACCGTGCACTACTTGCAGGATGTAGCGGTGCAAGCGGGCCTCAAGGCGCCGTTTATCTATATGGAAGATATTGGCATCAATCCCGGCGCGGAACACTTTGTTGACCTGGATAACCAGCCTATCCATGCCCTGTTCAAGCTCTACCCCTGGGAAGAGATGGCCGACGATGCCTTCGGTGAAGATATCCCGCGGTTAAACACCCACTGGTTCGAGCCGCCCTGGAAAGCAGTTCTATCGAACAAGGGTATTTTGCCCCTGCTGTGGGAGCACTTTGAGGGCCACCCCAATCTGCTACCGGCGTTTTTCGAGACCGCCGACAGCACACCACTGCCAGCAGGCTGGGTGCGTAAGCCGTTCTTCTCCCGGGAAGGCAGCAACGTGGAGCTGATCACTCCATCTGGCCAGCGCGAGTCCGTGGACGGCCCCTACACCGACAGCCCCTGGATTCGCCAGGCGTATCACCCCATGCCGCGCTTTGGTAACAACCATGCGCTAATCGGCAGTTGGGTAGTCGGTGACCGTGCCTGCGGCATGGGCATTCGCGAAGACGTCGGCCGCATTACCAAAGACTCCTCCTGCTTTGTCCCCCACGCGATCGTGTAAACGCAAGTACCAAAACACGCCTATATAGGCTGGACAGCCCTCACAAAAAAAGCTGAAATCGTTGCCACCACCCTAAGTAGAGTGGTAATTATCACTCTACCACTCACCCTGAGCGCTATTGAGCAGCGTCGTTAGGGCCACGTTTACTTTGGAGCAACGGCGAACATGATGGCGCGCTGGAAATCCCTACCTCTACGGCTTCGGCTATTTCTCTCCTTTGGAACGGTATTAGCACTGGCAATGCTCCTGGCGCTCTATCTTCAAGCGCGCTCCCACAGCCAGGCTCGGCTGGATAACCTGCTTAATCAAGAGCTACCGGCACAGGTCGAAGGGCTAGCCGCGCATATAAACCTTAATCTCAGCCAGGATCTCGCCATTTCCGAAAGTCTGGCCAATAGCTACTTTATTGAGCAGTGGGTTCGCGACGGTTTGCCCGAAGAGCGTCAAAACGCTATCGCCAGCTACTTAGCGCGCCTTATGGCGCAATTAGACACCGAGCTACTGTTTATTGCCGCCCAATACCAGGGGCGAGGCTACTATTTCCAACTGCGCAACGGTGAATTTCTTCAGCGAACAATCCAACCGCCCGGCAGCGAAGACGACTGGTACTACGATTTTACTGATAGCGACAACGCTTACGAGCTGAATCTAGATAGCGACACCTTTTCTCCCGATGATGCCTTTGTTTACGTTAATTACCGCAGCGCGGTCAATGCCGCCAACGGTCGACCGCTGGTCGTGGCTGGCGCGGGGCTTGATCTCTCCCAAATGGCCAGCTTGATTGATGACTTTCGCTTAGGTGGCATCGGCCATGCTTCGCTGCTTAGCGCCGAGGGCGAGCTGCTCGTTCGCAGCGGCGAAACTGCTGCGCAGCCTGTACCGGAGCAGGACTCGCAGCGCCTGTTGCGTGATGAACAGCTACAGGTACAAGAGATTGAGCTTGACGGTCACGCCCTGCTGATTAGCACCCGCTGGCTACCCGAACTGCAGCGTTATCTGATGGTTGAGGTCGATAAAGAGGCTTACCTGGCGTCTACTCGTGAGCGCTTCCTGGAGTCCAGCGGTATCGGCCTACTCATTCTGCTCGTCGGCTTACTGGTGCTCTACCCGCTGACCGGCACTCTTATCCGCCCTCTGATTGATTTCCAGCGCCAGCTAAAAGACATCACCCTCAGCCTGGATCTTTCCCGGCGGGTCAGCACCGACGACAAAGCCGAGCTTGGCGATTTAGCCGATCAGACCAACGAGCTTCTTGAGCGCCTCTCCCGCGCCATTGCGGCAGTGGCCAAGAATGCTCAAGCGCTAACGCAAGTCGCCGACCGGCTGGCACAAACGGCCGGGCTTTCCGGTGTGCACGGCAGCGATATTGACCATGAAGCGAGCCAAACCATGGCCGCAGCGGTGGAAGAGATGGCTTCTTCAGTGGCGGAAATCACCTCCACCATGGAAGAGCTCTCTACGTCATCGACTCAAATCGCCGACCACTCCCAGTCGGTGGTCGACGTGGCTAACCAAACCCTGGAACGCAGCCGTAAAGGCAGTGCGGCCATGCAACTGCTACAGTCAAAGATGCAGGATATCCGCAGCGACAGCGAGCAGAGTCTGACCGAGATCATGACGCTGGGGGCAAAATCCAAGCAGATTAACAAGGTGATGGAGCTGATCAACACCCTGGCTGCCCAGACCAAATTGATCGCTTTTAATGCCGCTTTGGAAGCCTCAAGCGCGGGAGAGTCGGGCCGACGTTTCTCAGTCGTCGCCAGCGAGATACGCCGCTTGGCTGACAGCGTGACCGACTCTACCCAAGAAATTGAAGCCCATACCGATGATATTCAGACGGCAATTAATCGCTTAGTGGTGGCTTCTGAAAAAGGCGCCTCCTCAATCGAGCAGGGCGTTGAAGCAAGCATCAGCACTGCCCAGGATCTCGAGGCACTGCTCAAGGCGGCAAGCCAAACCAGCAGCGCGGCCCAGCAGATATCGCTGTCTACACAGCAGCAAAAAACCGCCAGCAGCCAGGTGGTTATGGCGCTGCGCGATATTGATACAGCCAGTTCTCGCAACGCACATTCGGTGCGCAGCATTACCGACATTAGCCAGGACATGGTGCATATGTCGGCGGAGCTTAACGCGCTGGTGCAGGAGTTCACCCTAACAAATAAAAACCGCTGATAAGGATACCGAATGAGTGCAATTCGGGTAGTCATTGCCGACGACAGCCAAGTAGCCCGCGACGTGCTACGCGATATCCTCAGCCGAGACGGTGATATTGAGATCGTGGGTGAAGCCATTAACGGCCGCGAAGCGGTGGAGCTGGCCAAACGCCTTACGCCGCAACTGATCACTATGGATCTCAACATGCCGGTGATGGATGGCCTAAGCGCTATCGAAGAGATCATGTATAACAAAGGCGTGCCCATCCTGGTGGTTAGCGACCGCTCCGATGCGCAAACGGCCTATCAAGCCCTTGAAGTGGGCGCACTGGAAGTCATGCCTAAACCCACATTGGAAGGGGCTGACGCCGAGCGCCTTTTGGAACGTGTACGCCTGCTAGCCGGTGTCGCGGTGATCACTCGCCTGCGGCGGCGCGTCAAAACGCCAGCGTCGATCATCCCCCTGCCTTCCCTACCCGCCACCCCACGAAGAGTGCCGCGGGATTTTCAACACGTGATCGCCATTGCCTGCTCAACTGGTGGCCCGCAAGCACTCGTGCGGGTACTACGCAGGTTACCCGCCGGGTTCCCAGCGCCCATCGTCATCGCCCAGCACATCAGCCATGGGTTTATTGATGGCATGGCACAATGGCTGGCATCGCTGTGCGCCATGCCGGTCAGTGTTGGCCAAGAGGGTGAGCAGCTGCGCCCTGGACATATCTATTTATCACCTTCTGAGCGTAATTTATGCGTGAGCCCCCGCCACCGTTTTCAGCTTCAATCCAGCCCTGAGACATTTCTATACCATCCCAGTTGCGATGTACTGTTGCAGAGCGTTGCGGAGGTCTATGGCCGTGATGCGGTTGGTATCATTTTGACCGGCATGGGCCGCGATGGCGTGAATGGTATGCGGGCTATCTATCAGGCAGGCGGTACCACTTTCGCGCAAGACGAAGCTAGTTCAGTGATATACGGCATGAACCAGGAAGCCGTTAAAGCCGGGGTCATACAGTATGAATTACCCCTGGATAGCCTTCCGGATCGGCTGCTGCGCGATGTGCGCGGCTACTTGGATAGCCGACCGGAGCCCTTGGCATGAGCACCTTTGCCCCTTTTAAAGCGCTGGTTCATCAGCGCTGCGGCTTACACCTGGAAGGCTTGGCCGAAGCCCGGCTATTTCGGGCGGTGGCCAGCTTACAAGCGTCAACGGGGCTCACCGATACCACTCAACTCCTCACACGGTTAACCAGCGACACTGCGCTATTTGATCAGTTTGTCAGCCAATTAACGGTTAACGAAACCTATTTTTATCGCGAGCCGGATGCCTTGCGCTGGCTGGTCAACCGCTATTTGCCTGAGCGTTTAGCAACAGAGGAACCGCCGCTTTCTATTTTCAGCGCGGGCTGCTCATCCGGCGAAGAGCCCTATAGCGTAGCGATGATGCTATTTGAGCACTTTGGCGAGCGGGCTAAAGCACTATTTAACCTCACGGGTGGCGACCTGGATCATCAAGTGCTCGCCAAGGCGCGCCAAGCGGTTTATGGCGGCATGGCGTTTCGCGCGCTCTCTGCTGACTTCAAAGCGCGCTACTTCAGTCCCTACAAGGGGCGCTTTAAGCTTCACGAATCATTACGCCAATGGGTAACTTTTTGCCCGTTTAACCTATTAAACGCCGAAGAGAGCAGCCCTGGCGGCCCCTTTGATGTGATTTTATTTCGTAATGTATCAATCTACTTTGATCAGCAAACGCGGCGCCGTATTCACCAACAGCTTGGCCAGCTACTGGCGCCGAATGGCATTTTACTCTGCGGCGTCAGCGAAACTATGGGTAACGATCTGGGCGTATTTGAACTGGTCGAAGCCCAAGGCGTCTTTTACTTTCGCCGTGCAGAGCCGCCCACGGCAGTTCCCCATTCTCCCCCCTTGCTCATGGGCGACGAGTCAGCTGACGGAAGCGGCGATAACGCGAGCAAAGAGTTAGAGCCAGCCAATAGCGACGCTTTAGCCCCCGCAGCGCCAAGTGAGCAAACAACGGAAAAGGCACAAACGGACGCCATTAGCCACCCGCTGCAAACCGCCCATCAGTTGCTGAATCAAAATGCCTTTGACGACGCCGCTACGCTACTGGAGGCGTTGCTTAAGCAACAGCCGTGGTCGATCGATGCGCTGGTGCTGGCTGGGTTAGTCGCCCGTTGGCAGCAGCAGCCCCATCAGGCCTACGACTATTTCAAACGGGCCATTTACGTGGCGCCGGAGTGTTGGCCGGCACACTTCTATTTAGCGGAGCTTTATCGTCAGGGTGAGCTGCCCGACGAGCCATTACAGCGCAAGCAACGCTATGCCGCGGTGGTGCGTTTGCTGACCAACACCCCCACCTCTAATGGCGGGCTAGACACCATTGCACCACCGCTACCGCCAGGCGATGCACGCTTTCTCGCCGAACGTTATCTAGCAGCGGTCGACATCACACTGGCATCAACCAGTACCACCCAAGGAGCGGGTTAATATGGCGCTGGATATTCGCCGCTTTATACAGCGCTTCGTGGAAGAAGCCGCCGACCACCTGCCCCGCCTGCGCGAAGGCATCTGTGCACTGGAGCAGGGCCACGCTGATCGCGAACAGATCAACGAGCTGTTCCGCGCAGCACATACGCTGAAAGGCTCGTCGCGGATGCTCAAGCTGGTGCCAATTACCACGCTGGCACATAGCACTGAAGAACTGCTCAGCGCCCTGCGCGATGGCACTCTAAGTGCAACGCCAGCGGTTACCAGCCTGCTCAGCCAGGCAGTTGACGGGCTGGCGGACTTGGTCAGCCGACTCGCCGAAGGGGCGACGGGTGACGACTTACCCGCGGCGGATAAGGCCCTATGTAACGCCCTTGAAAATGCTGCCCATGGTCAGCCCTCACCCCAGCCCAACATTTCTACTCCGGCATCCTCGGCACCCGCGCTCTCAGCGGCGCAGGCGGCCGACAGCGAGTTACGTCTCAGCGATACCGTGCGAGTTCGCCTGGATCGGCTGGACGATGTTATCCGTTTGATGGGTGAAGTGCTGTCCGGCCACCACCACTTACACTCCCTGGTTGATCAAGCCCGAGCGCTAAGCATCTCGCTGCCTGCCGAGCAGCAGGCGCCTTTTCACGCCTTTCACCGTGAGCTGAAAGATAGCGTTTTAAGCCACAACTCGCTGATGAGCGACCTACATGACCGGGCACTGCAAATGCGCATGCTGCCGCTAAGCGTGGTGTTTGACCCGCTTGCGCATATGTCCCGGGAACTGGCCCAGTCACTTGGCAAGCAGGTCGATTGCCGTGTACGTGGCAGTGAAATCGAACTTGACCGCCAGATGATTGATCGCCTTTCTGATCCGCTGATTCACCTGCTGCGTAACGCTCTGGATCACGGCTTAGAGCCACCTGCCGAGCGTCAGGCAGCGGGTAAATCTCCCCGTGGACAGCTGGTTATTGAAGCCTGGCAGGATGCTGACTGGGTGGTGGTTGAGATGCATGATGACGGCGCAGGCATAGACCTTGATGTAGTGCGTCAGAAAGCGCTCGCCAAGCAATTGATAAACGAAGAGCAGCTCAACGCCTTGAGCGAACAAGAGACCCTGGAGCTTATTTTCTTGCCCGGCTTCTCTACCAAAAGCATGATTACCGACTTTTCTGGCCGCGGTGTGGGCATGGATGTGGTTAAGCGCACCGTGGTAGATGAGTTGAACGGTGACCTGCAGCTAGCCAGCGAACGCGGCAGTGGCACGCATTTTACCCTGCGCCTGCCGCTTTCGCTGGCGATAATGCGGGTACTGCTGGTTAGCGTCGGCGGCGTCAATTTAGGCGTAACCGCGCCTTATGTTTCAGAACTTGTAGAGTGCTCATCACACTCCTTCATTGATGCCGCCGGACAGCGCACGCTGATTTTACGCAACGAATTTGTGCCGGTGGTATCGCTCGCCGAATTGCTCGGGCTACCCGCCACGACGTCCGCCACTGATAACACCCTACTGCTGGTCGTCCACCAGCGGCACCAAAAGCTGGCTTTAATTATTGATTCACTGATTGATGAACGCGACAGGGTCATCAAGCCGCTACCCGTACACCTACGTTACCTACCCTTGGTCTCGGGTATGGTTTCCATGGGCCGCAATGCGCTGGTTAGCCTGCTGCATGTGCCCGCTTTACTGGAAGCCACCCGGCACACTGCCCAGCGTCCTAACCATGAGCGCACTTCTTCCACGCTCGCGAAGCGCATTTTGGTGGTCGACGACTCACTGAATACCCGTGAAATAGAAAAAGACGTGCTCGAAGCATGGGGCTATCACGTCACCTTGGCCGAAAATGGTCGCGACGGATTAGCCAAGGCACTGGCAGAGCCGTTTGATGCGGTACTAACCGACGTTGAAATGCCGGTGATGGATGGCTTTGCGCTGACTGCCCGACTGCGCGAAAATGAGGCCTATCGTTACCGGCCGATCATTATTATCACCTCGCGGGAAAAAGAGACTGATCGACGACGCGGCATTGAAGTCGGCGCCGACGCCTATATCGTCAAAGGCAGTTTTGATCAGAACAATTTAGTAGAGACGCTCCAGGCCCTGCTGGGTTAGCCGTGGAGGATACTGACATAGTCGTTAGTGACACAGCCGTTAATGACAAACACCAAGAGGTTATAGAATGCCTATCCTGGTCGTAGACGACGATCCGCTTGCCGGGGAAATGACGGCGGCACTGCTAGAGTCTCAAGGTCACACCACCTTGCTGGCTTTTGATGCCATGGAAGCCGTCGAACAGCTAGACACCCATAGCAATATCAAGTTGATTGTCAGCGATATGCACATGCCCTTGGTCAGCGGGCTAGCGTTATTGGCAATGCTGCGCGAGCAAGACAGTCAACTGCCGTTTATTCTTCTCACCGGCGACACCCCGGATGCAACGCTACGGCAGACACCGGGCCTGGATGCCTGTTTGCGTAAAGACGCCGAACTGGCGGACAACCTGGAAACCGCCGTGAAAAAGGCGCTGGCCCTCAGCGGCTAAGCAATGCTCGATGCGATGGAATAGATTAATGATGGAATGAATCGCCGCTTTCGATCACTTACGTAGGTAGTTTGATGTCTAAGCCCGCCCCTTCGCTGCACGATAAGCTAAATCAGCTGCGTGAGCGTTTTATTGAGCAATTGCCAGCCCGCTTAGCGCAAACCGCCGAGCTGTGGCAGCAGAGCTGCATGTCGAGTGAAGAACGGACGCGGCTGGCGCCAGAGCTGCACCGCTTTTTTCATAGTTTGAAAGGCACAGGGAGATCGCTGGGCTTTGAGCGGCTTGCCCTGCTGGCGGATCAGGCGGAGGAGGCGCTCACTACCTCCCCCACCCGCGACGATATTGATACGTTTATCAGCCAACTGCTGCTCAAGCTGGGTCGCGAACAACAGCACCTACGCTCCCATCACGGCCAACAGCAAGCGCTGGCGGCCGTCAACAGCTTCGAGCTTACCAGCCAAGTGGAGCCGCTGCGCAATAAGCGCCAGCGGTTAATTTACCTGTGTGACGATGAGCCCGAGCAGGTCGATCAGTTGATCCATCACTTGCGCTGCTTCGGTCATGAAGTCGTTCAGTTTATCGATACTGAAACATTCTTTAACGCCGTGCTCACTCGCCGCCCTGACGCGGTGATCATGGATGTGCAGTTCCCCCAGGGCCAAACCGCAGGGACTGAAACCCTGACCAGCTTGAATAAACTGACCGGCCAACCGCTACCCGCCATCGTCTTATCGGCCCACAGCGACTTCCACTCGCGTCTAAGCGCCGTTCGTGCAGGCTGCGGTGGTTACTTCACCAAGCCGGTAAAACCGCTGGATCTTATGTTGGCTGTGGATGAACTCACCGCTCCGGCGGCGGAAGAGCCGTTGAAAGTGCTCGTGGTGGATGATGAGCCCGAGGTGGCTGCCTACCACGCCTTGCTACTTGAAGAGGCCGGAATGATCGTTCACCAAGTGCACCACCCAGCCGATGCACTTAATGCTATGGAGCGTTTTAGCCCCGACTTAGTGCTGGTCGATGTATATATGCCGGTGTGTTCGGGGGAAGAGCTGGCGACGATTATTCGTCAGCAGCCGGAATACCTGGGACTACCGATTATCTATCTTTCCAGTGAAACCGACAGCCAGAAACAGATTTCCGCCATGTCCGCGGGGGTTGAAGCCTTTCTTACCAAACCCGTGCAGCCCGAAGAACTGGTTTCTGCCGTGCGTCTGCGCGCCGAACGCCTACGCTTGCTGCGCTCATTAATGACCCGGGACAGCATGACCGGGCTGTATAACCACAGCACCACCACCGAGCTGATCAATAAAACCCTCGCTCAGGCCCATCGTGATAATAGCCAGCACGCCATGGCGATGATCGACATCGATCACTTTAAAGAAGTTAACGACACCCACGGCCACTTGGCGGGCGATCAAGTGATCGTTACCTTGGCACGGTTGCTCAAAAGCCGCCTGCGGCTTTCCGACATTATTGGCCGCTATGGCGGTGAAGAGTTTGTCGTGCTGTTGAAAGGCATTAATGCCGAGAAAGCGGCCACGTTAATCAACAGCCTCCGCGAGGATTTTGCGCTGGTTGACTTTCACGCCGGTGAAGTCCGCTTTCGCTGCACCTTCAGCGTGGGTATCAGCAACTTCCCCGCCCAGCCCTCCACAGAGTCGCTGCGTTTAAGCGCCGACCAAGCGCTCTACCGAGCCAAAAACCAAGGGCGCAATCAAGTAGTGATATCGACGGAGCTAGCCGATGAGCGCTGAATACCCCCGAGGCAATCAAGCGAATGACCTGCCGTTCGCCACTCAGACCTTGGAAGAGGCATTAGCAACCCACGGCGATACGGAGACAGTCGTCGATGTCGATGAGCCCACCCAGCAACTAGTGCTCTTCCGACTCAATGGTCAACGTTTTGCGCTACCCGGCAGCGCGGTGAGAGAGATTCTACCCAGCGACCAGCCCGTCTATTACCTACCAGGGCTACCCACCTCTACCGAGGGCGTGCTGCACCTGCGTGGCCAAATTGAGTCGCTGATTAGCCTGCATCAGCTACTTGGTCTAGCCGCGCCTGAAGGCGCCCCTAACGGGATGCTATTGCTAGTCCGTGCAGCCGGTATCAGCAGCGGCGTGCGTATCGAGCAGCTTGACGATGTCTGCGAGGTCGCCCAGAGCATGCTGCAACCGCCCCCAGAAACGCTCACCGCTACGTTGCAGCCTTATGTCAGTGCACTATGGCAGCTCAATGAGCGAGAAGCGCTTGCCCTGCTTGACCCTGAGGCGTTGTTCGACGCCTACCAGCAGGGGCTCGGGTAAAGTGCCACAATATCGCGACCCGCATGAACAAGCCCAGGTTGCGCTGGTACTGTTTCACGTCGGGCCTTACCGCGCTGCCCTGGAAGCGCACTATGTACTCGCCATGACCGACCGGCCTACGACATTGCGCACCGCCAATGCTCACTCGCTGCTCTACGTCGGCGGCGATCATGACGCCCTGCCTAGCCGCTGGCTCACTCTGCGCGATCCCCAAACAGCCAGTGACAACAACAGCACTTGGCAGTTGGGCGTAAGCGGTGACATTACCCTCCAGCAACTGCCAGCTAACACGCTTTACCCACTGCCTAAGCTGCTGCTTTCCCGCCGTTTTTCAACCGCACTCTGCGGCGTCACCCTCGATCAACAACAGCTAGTGCTGCTACTCGACGCGCGCAAGCTTAGCCCTTAGCTTTCTCAAGCCACGGCGCTTAACCAGCCAACCATAAACAACTGATTTTATCGCCTTCGACAACTTCGCTATTGGCCGGAATCACCGCAAAAGCGTCGGCATTGATACAGGAGGAGAGCACGCCAGAGTTCTGATCATCAAAAGCCGTTGCCGTCACCCCGTTGGGCGTGAAATTTAGCGTCACACGCATATAGTGTTCACGAGGGCCGGTGGAGGTGGCAAACCCAGCGTGGGCGGTTAGCGTGGGCAATGTTTTTAGCGCAGGACAGCCAAGCATAGCGCCCAGTAAAGGGCGTAAAAACAGCCAAGCACCGACAAACCCCGAGACAGGATTGCCCGGCAAACCCACAAATCGCGTCTGGCTGCCGTCATCGCGAGGCAGACGACCCAGCGCTAACGGCTTACCAGGACGGATTGCCAGCTTCCACATATCAAGCTGGCCAATCGCTTCCAACGCGGCTTTAACATGATCCTCTTCACCGACGCTCACGCCGCCGGTGGTCACCACTAAATCCGACTCTGCCGCAGCCGCCGTTAACAGCGTCACCGTGTGGGCGTAATCATCCGGTACGCTAACGGTGCTCACCACCTCCGCGCCAAAGTTCTCTAGCAGCCGTTTAAGCATTGGCTGGTTGGAGTTGTAGAGCTGACCCGGTTTTAGCGGCGTGCCCGGATCGACGATCTCATCCCCCGTGGAGAGCAGCGCCACCCGAGGCCGACGGCGCACGCTGACCTGGGTAATCCCCTGGCCTGCCAAATGGCCAAGGGCTGCGGCTTCAAGCAGCTCACCGGCATTGAGCAGCACAGAGCCGCTCTTCACGTCGCGCCCCTGACGGCGGACATTATCCCCCGTGGGAATATCAGCAGGTATTAGCGCTTGCTCACTGTCAACCTCTACGCGCTCCTGCATGACTACGCAGTCGGCGCCTGGCGGAATCTCGCCGCCGGTAAAAATACGCGCGCAGCTGCCGGGCGCAAGCGCTTTAGCCTGAGTGCCTGCGGCAATGCGTTGACTCACCGGCAGCCACTGCCCTGCATCGGAAGACCGCAGCGCGTAGCCATCCATCGCGCTGTTATCAAATGGCGGCACATCCAACTGAGCGGTGACGGCTTCGGCTAACACACGTCCACCGGCGGCTTCCAGCGGGATACTCTCTGCGTCGAGTGCGCTAACGTCTGCCAGTAGCGCCTCAAGTGCGGCGGATATCGGCTGCAAATCAGCCATGCTGCCCCCGGCCTGGGATGACCAGGTTGGCGAAGTTGCAGGGCTTGTGGCGGCTATCCAACTGCTCGGCCAGAATGCCGTCCCAGCCGGTGCGGCAGGCGCCTGTTGAGCCTGGCAGGCAGAACACTACCGTGGCGTTGGCTAGCCCGCCGAGGCAGCGGCTTTGAATAGTGGAGCTGCCGATTTCCTCACCACTTAGCTGACGAAAACGTTCGCCAAAGCCTTCAATGCGCTTATCCAGCAGCACCGAAATCGCTTCAGGGGTGGAGTCGCGGCCAGTAAAGCCGGTACCACCGGTGGTGATCACCACCTGCACATCCGCCTCGGCGATCCAGTTCGCGACCACCGCACGAATACGGTAGACATCGTCTGGCACAATACGCTTTTCAGCGAGCGTGTGCCCAGCGCTGGTCAAGCGCTCGACTAATGCTTGGCCGCTGCGATCCGTCTCTTCAGTGCGGGTATCGGAGACCGTGAGGACAGCTATATTGAGGGGCACCATTGGCTCACTCATCGACGTCACCCTTGTTTGGCTGCTTTCTTTTTAGCGTGGTGCGCTTCCCAAGCGGCCATCTGCTCTGGCGTGGCTTCCGGTTGGTAAAGCTCCTTCCACTCGCTGTAAGGCATACCGTATACATACTCACGGGCCTCGTCGTAGTTGAGGCTTTCATCCCGCGCTTCAGCGGCGCTCACCAGCCATTTCGATAAGCAGTTGCGGCAAAAGTCCGCCAAAATCATCAGGTCGATATTCTGAACATCTTTGTTATCGTCCAGATGCTGTAGCAGGCGCCGAAACGCGGCGGCTTCAAGCTCGGTACGCGTAGCAGGGTCTAACTCATCAAATGCTGACATAACCGTTTTTCTCCTAAAATGACGTTTGGTTATTTAATAACTTAAGGTGAAGCATAACAAAAGACACCGCCGGAAGGCGGTGTCTTAGGCTACTTCATAAGCACTTTAACAAGCACAAGCACTTATCAGCTGGTCCGTGTCGCCGATGGTTCGCCACTATCACCACCTGACTTACGTGCCGCCACTTCTTGTTCCGATAGCGTTTGGTCTTTGACCTCTTCGTACCACAAATTGTGGTGCTCTTTGGCCCAGGTCTCGTCCACGTAGCCGGTAGTCATACCTTCTAGCGCGCCTTCTGTACCCAGCGTACCGATATAGATATGGCCTAAGGAAATCGCTGTCAGTCCCAGCGCACCCACCGCGTGGATAATATTCGCCCACTGCATGGTGTCACGGCTCTGGTCGAAGTTGGGGAAGTCGAGTACAAAGCCACTGGCAACCACGAGAATACCGATCGTCGCCAGTATCCAGTACCAGGCTTTCTCACCACCGTTGGCAAAACCGGCATCGACATGCTTTTTACCAATCATGCCGCCGCCCTTCTTAAACCACACCCAGTCGTGCTTT
Organism: Halomonas sp. ISL-56; assembly: GCF_018612805.1. Taxonomy (NCBI): domain Bacteria; kingdom Pseudomonadati; phylum Pseudomonadota; class Gammaproteobacteria; order Oceanospirillales; family Halomonadaceae; genus Halomonas; species Halomonas sp. ISL-56. The sequence continues at coordinate 58,144 of NZ_JAGGRO010000012.1, forward strand.
TTGGGAATATTTTCTTTGATCAAACTCACCAGCAGTATCACCAGCAGTACACCAAAGATCGGCCCCAGGTAATTATGCAGCACCTTTGTGGCCGCAATCATCCAAGCCCAAACCCCATCGCCAAACAACGGGCGGAACACAAACTTGCCGAATAGGAGCGTCATCCCCGTTATCGCTAAAATGATAAACAGCGTCGCTACCGTCCAGTGCAGCGCTCGCTTCATCAGCGTCCACCGCAAGAGCAGGCGGCCCGTGCGCGGCGCCTCAAGCTCCTTACGCCCTACAATAAAGTAGAACAGCGCGATCAGCGCCGCCATGCCAAATACCGCAATCAAACCAAACGGCGATACCCAGCGGTTGCGAATCTGCCGCCAGGTTTCACCGCTTGAATTGATCAGGCTGTAGTTACTATCAGCACGTGAATCACGGTAGTTAGGCCCGGTCTCTCCACTGCGTACCTGACGCCACTGGTCAGCGGTAATGCCGGGTGCAGCAGTGGTCATTTCGCGATCAGGATCCGCCTGCGCAACAGCCACTTGCGTGAAGCCGAGGCTTAGCACTAGAGCAAGCGCCACCAACATAAAGCGCCAAATGCCCAGGGCGAGCCCTTTACCTGAATGCGGCACCCCACCGGGTGCCTGTGCAGTCAACAGGTTCATGACACGCCTCCTTACCCTTTATGGGCAGCATCATAGGCTAGGTTGTCGGCACTGGCCTGTGGGTTATTCGACCAGGCGCCATCTTTGTGGCCGCGATGGACAACGCGCTGGCGGAAGATGTCCGCAACGTCTTGGGCATCACCGGCCAGCAGCGCTTTGGTGGAGCACATCTCGGCGCATAGCGGCAGTTTACCTTCAGCAATGCGGTTGGAGCCGTATTTCTGGTACTCCTCTTCTTTGCTTTCGGCCGGGCCGCCCGCGCAGAAGGTGCATTTATCCATCTTGCCGCGCTCACCGAACGCATCCTGCTGGGGAAACTGCGGAGCGCCAAACGGGCAGGCGTAGAGGCAGTAACCGCAGCCAATGCAGAGGTCTTTGTCGTGCAGCACGATGCCGTCATCGGTTTTGTAGAAGCAGTCGGTCGGGCAAACGGCCATACACGGCGCGTCGTCGCAGTGCATACAGGCGACGGAAATGGACATTTCACTCGCTTCGCCGTCGTTGAGCGTAACCACGCGGCGGCGCTGAATGCCCCACTCGACATCGTTAGCGTTTTTACACGCGGTGACGCAGCCGTTGCATTCGATGCAGCGTTCGGCGTCACACATAAATTTCATTTGAGCCATGGTGTTCTCCTCATGCCGGTGCGGGATGGCTCCCGCACCGTCGTGCTGTCAGGTCGGTCGGGGCTTTCTTATTAAACTTAAGCCCGCTCAATGCGGCAGATGGTGCACTTGGTCTCTTGCATCAGTGTCACCGGGTCGTAGCCGTAGGTGGTGGCCGTATTGGCCGCTTCACCGATGATGTACGGATCCGATCCATCTGGATAACGGTCGCGCAGGCTTTCGCCCTGGAACATGCCGCCAAAGTGGAACGGCATAAACGCCACGTTACGGTCGACACGCGGTGTGACCAGGGCTTTAACTTTCACACGGCCGCCTTCTGCACCTTCGACCCAGACATCATCACCATCTTTGATGCTTAGGTCGTTGGCATTCGCCGGGTTGATCTCAACAAACATCTCCTGCTGCAGCTCGGCCAGCCACGACATGGAACGCGTCTCTTCCCCACCACCTTCGTACTCAACCAGTCGCCCAGAGGTAAGAATGATTGGGTAATCGCCGCTGTTATCGCGATCCTGAATGGTTTTGTACATGGTTGGCAGGCGCATGATGGAGTCGAAATCGTCCCAAGTTGGGAAGCGTTCAACCAAATCACGGCGCGTGGTGTAGAGCGGCTCGCGGTGCTTAGGCACCTGGTCGGGGAACGTCCACACCACGGCGCGTGCCTTGGCGTTGCCGTAGGGCGCACAACCATGCTCAATGGTGACCCGCTGGATACCGCCAGAGAGGTCGGTTTTCCAGTTTTTGCCTTCCGCCGCCTGCTTCTCTTCGGCGGTTAGGTCGTCCCACCAGCCTAAATCTTTAAGCAACTGGTCATTGAACTCTGGATAGCCGTCGTCAATATCGCCGCCCACTGGTGCTGAACCTTCCGCCAGAAGGTTGACGCCATCACGCTCGATACCGAAACGGGCACGGAAGCCCATGCCACCTTCCATCACCGGCACGCTGGTATCGTAAAGATTGGGCGAGCCCGGGTGGTTGAACTCAGGCGTGCCCCAGCAGGGCCACGGCAAGCCGTAGTAATCACCGTCCGCAGGTCCACCCTCTGCGCGCAGATTCTCGAAGCTGAAGGTGTGCCAGTTTTGCTGGTGCTCTTTGAGACGCTCGGGGCTTTGCCCGGTGTAGCCTACCGTCCACATACCGCTGTTAATTTCGCGCAGAATATCTTCGATCAGTGGCTCATCGCCGTTCATCTGATAATTCTTGACCAGCTCGTTACCGAAGCCCAATTTACGGGCAAACAGGTACATGATTTCGTGGTCAGGCTTGGATTCGAACAGCGGCTCAATCACCCGGTCACGCCACTGAATCGAACGGTTGGTCGCCGTGACACTACCGGTGGTTTCGAACTGGGTCGCCGCTGGTAGCAGATACACGCCATCGCTACGGTCATGCATTACCGAGGCAACGGTGGGATAAGGGTCAACGATGACCATCATCTCCAGCTTCTGCATGGCTTTTTGCATCTCGACGCCGCGGGTCTGGGAGTTAACCGCGTGGCCCCAGTAGAACATCGCTTTCAGCGCAGTGCGCTGGGAGATGTTTTCGTCTTCCTCTAGCACACCATCGACCCAGCGTGAGACCGTAATACCACTGGTATACATCGGTTTGCCGTCGGCGTATTCGGTATCGTCGTAGCGGCCTTTAAGCCACTCGTAGTCGAGATCCCACACCTGCGCCCAGTGCTGCCAGGCACCTTCCGCCAGGCCGTAGTATCCCGGCAGTGAATCGCAGCCAAGGCCTAAGTCGGTCGCCCCTTGTACGTTATCGTGGCCACGCAGGATATTAGCGCCGCCGCCCGCCACACCGATATTCCCCAGCGCCAGCTCAAGAATGCAGTAAGCGCGGGTATTGTTGTTACCGGTGGTGTGCTGGGTGCCGCCCATACACCAGACCACACAGCCAGGCCGGTTGTCGGAGAGGCGTTTGGCGACATCGTACATCTCGGCTTCGGGGACGCCGGTGACTTCTTCTACAACGCTGGGCGGGAAGTTGGCGACTTCCGCACGCACTTCATCCATACCGTAAACGCGCTGATTGATGTACTCGTTGTCTTCCCAGCCATTTTCAAAAATGTGCCACAACAAGCCCCAAATGTAGGCGACGTCCGAACCGGGGCGTAGACGAACGTATTTGTTGGCCTTAGCGGCGGTGCGGGTAAAGCGCGGATCGGCAACGATAATGTCGCAGTTGTTGCGCTCTTTGGCGATCAGAATGTGCTGCATCGCCACCGGGTGCGCTTCACTGGGGTTCGAGCCAATGAACAGAATTGCCTTGCTGTTATGCATATCGTTGAGCGAGTTAGTCATCGCTCCATAACCCCAGGTATTCGCCACGCCCGCCACGGTGGTGGAGTGGCAAATACGCGCCTGGTGGTCGGTATTGTTGGTGCCCCATAGCGAGGCAAGCTTGCGCATTAAATACGCCTGCTCGTTGCTGAACTTTGCTGAACCCAGCCAGTAAACGCTGTCCGGGCCGTGCTCTTCGCGCAGTTCTAGCAGCTTATCGCCAATCTCGTTAATGGCGTCATCCCAGCTCATGCGCTCCCACTCACCCGCGACCAGCTTCATCGGGTACTTGAGGCGCCGCGTGGAGTGACCGTGCTGGCGCAGCGAAGCGCCCTTCGCGCAGTGCGCACCGCGGTTAATAGGGTGATCGAAAGCGGGTTCTTGCTTCGTCCAAATGCCCTCTTGAACTTCGGCATACACGCCACAACCGACTGAGCAGTGTGAGCAGATGGTGCGTTTGGTCTCGACCGGCGAGTCCAGCACGGGTGTTTTGTCAGCGGCTTCTGAGCGCCGCATCATGGGCGCACCCATAAAGCCAACGGCAGCCACACCGCCGGTGGCAGCACCGCTGCGTTTGAGGAACTGGCGACGGGAAATACCCAGCCCGGAGGCCTTGGGGGCGTCTGTTTTGCGAGTTAAGCGCATGGCAAATCTCCTGGCATTCCGCCGTCAGTCACGCAGCGAGGCGTAATAAGCACGGACGTGATCAGTCTCACGGTAGTTAACCGATGGTTTTTCGTTTTTTACCGGGGCAGTCTCGGCCTGGGCCAGAGTGACATGGCCGACTGCCGCCGCGGCGCCAGCAGCGGCGGTTCCCAACCCAACGGTTTTCATAAACCGGCGGCGCTCAGGGTTATGTGCTGATGCTTTTGAAGACGGTTGCATGAGATTCTCCTCTAACATGCTCTTATCCAGGGTCTTTTATGCAGCTTCTTATACTGATTTTGGCTCTTTACTAATGTTTTTATGTAATGTTTTTATGGAGCCTTCGCTAAGGTTCAACGATCCGCACCGGTGTGTGGCCCGCATCAACGCTTAAGCGAGCTTGCTCACTCTCCATAAAAGCGCTACCTAACTGCCCCAGCGCTGCATAGAAAGCGGTGTCTACCTGTCCTAGATCGGCAAAACAGCTGGCCGCCCAGGGTGCTAAATGTTGGTCAAAGAAATAGCGCTGCTCAGCGCTTTCGACGTCAATCAACATCGCCATCACTTCACATAGCGCAGCAAGATGATCTTCTGGATCACGGGTATGCTCGCTGCGTACAAAGCCAAGCACTTTCAAATCACGGCGCAGTGCCACCAGCGCCGCTTCCATCAATTCGCCGTTGCGGTACCAGGAGGCGTAGGGCACCACTTCACCTTGAATCACGCCGACCAGGAGTCGAAAGTGGGCTCGCTGCAGCTGCTCTACGTTGGCATTCTGGGCGGCGATGGCCAGCGCTTGCCAGCATTCCGCCAGGCGGCTGCCATCTTGCTCGATAGCCAACTCAGCCAGCCAATCCAGCAATTCCGTGTCCGGCGCTTGACGCAACAGCGTGGCTAACAGCCGATAGATATCGGCGCGTAGCGCATCCGCTTCTTTAAGCGTGGGCAGTGCATCCGTCATCGGCTTATACCTTCAGTTGCGCGTCAGGGTCGCGAATCATGGTTTTCCACACATCTTTTACCCGGCAGTCTTCACACATTTCCAGGCGAATCATTGCCTCACCGGCAAAGTAAGGGTGGTTAGCAAGTTTCTGTTTAATCGTCGCTACCGTGCTGACAGTGGCAAACGGCTTACCGCAGCTGATGCACTCGAAAGCTGCTTCTTCGTGGCATATGTGGCGCGTTTCGCGGGCATCGGATGCCAGGAAGCCGGGCATCAAAGTAATCGCATTTTCAGGGCAAGCCTGCTCACACAAACCGCACTGCACACAGTCCGCTTCAAGGAAGCTCAGCGCGGGCGTGTTGCCGCCTGACTTCAATGCCGGCGTCGGGCAGTTGCTGACACAGGCGTGGCAGAGCGTGCAGGCATCGCTATCGACTTGAATAGCGCCGTAGGCAGCGCCTGACGGCATGGCAACCCGCTCGCCGCTGGGGCTACCCAATTCAGCCAGCCGGGCCAGCACTCGGTTAAAACGCGCACGCTTTTCTGGCTCTGGCAGGCTAAGCGGTGAGTCTGTCAACGGCGTTAGCGCCGGTAGCGCATCCCGGCCTGCAGCATCGGCTATCTCGATGAGTTTTACGCGGGCAAGATCATGGCCTAGGGCGTCTAACAGGGCATGCGCCTGAGCGACCTGATCGGTCAAAAAGGCACTTAAGCGGGCGGGCATATTGGGGTGCAGCTGGATACGCACTTCGGCGGCACCGGCGGCCAGAGCGGTTAGCCACTGGTCATGGCCTGCTGCACCCAGCTCTTCTAGCGGTGCGTCAATGACATGGCCTGCGGGCATGATGCCAGCAGCCCGTTCGGCATCCTGAGAGTCATGGGTAATAAAACGCAGCACCGGCACCTGGCCACCCGCTTCGCGGTAGGCACCCAACCAAGCGGAGAGTGTATCCTGCTGGCGGCGCGTTTCCGGTAGGCGAAATTCGATAGCGCCAGTGGGGCAAGCGCTGGTGCAACTACCCACGCCTTGACAGAGAAAGGGATCAATCTCAATGTGAGACTCAATCCGCCCCTTAATGCTGGAGATAGCATCCGCGGGGCAGACGTCCAAGCAGCGGGTGCAGCCAATATTGCCGCTGGTGGAGTGGGCGCATAAGTCGCTATTGACCTGGAAGTAGCGTGGCTTGTCGAACTCGCCCACCAGCCCGACAAAATCGTCGAGAGTGTCGCTGCGCTGCTCAACGTTCTGCCACTGCATTACCACATATCCAGGTGGCGGCAACTCCCAGCGCTGAGTGTGGGACGTCGCGGCAAGGTCGAGTATGAGGTCAAAGCCGTCGCGCTCAATTAGCGCACGGGCAAGATCCAGCACTGAATCGCCGTCATCAAGCTGGACACTAAAGGCACCCAGATAACCGTTAATACGCAGTTGGCTAAGCTGGGTGAGGGTCAATGTTTGGGTAACTAGTGGCTCGCTAGACCCAAGGGTATCGACAGGGTCGTTGCCTTGATCGGTGATGAGCAGGGTAAGCGATGCCAGACCGCGCCCTTGAAGCGCGCGAGCGGCTGGGTAAACGTCGTCGACAGAACCTATCAGCAGCCCATGACCACGGCTGTGATAGGTCACATTGGCAGGCGTCAGGTTAGCGGGCCAAGAGATACGCTGGCGTACCGTCTCCCGAGCCTCGGCATTGCGCTGGTCGTCTACCGACGCCAGTTGGATTCGTTGGTTCATGCGTTCTCACGGTCAGTGAATAATTCTTATTATATTTTTGAGTTATATTGATTAACTATTGTGACATAACAATGCGTTGAAGCTAAGTTCAGCCTATGGCGAAATACGACATTTGCCAACCTGATTACCGTCAACGCTGCCAACGCTGTGGATCTCTTTCAACATTAAGCTATTGACTTATAACGACTTAACATCTATCTCATGTTTTCGTCTTAGTACCCGATAAATAATCAGACTGGTCGTCTAGCGGCGCATTTTTTACAATGTTGTCGCTGTCAGCGCAAGGCATTGAGGACTCTGCCTCTAACGTAACCGCTGGCTCATTTGTCGGCTCGTCAGCTGTCAGCTCTTTGTGAGACTCGGGTTCGGCGTCCTCTAGCGACTTATCAACGACCTCTTCTACTTTATGTGTCCAACGGCGTAATTTGCTGGCGAGCTCGGAGCCCATGGGCTTCAACAATTTATTATAGTCGGCGTCGTAGTCATCCAGACCATCGCGGACGTTGTAGTTGCCGGTGGACCACAGGCGTTTCAAAGCACGCCGTCGCAGGGCTCCACTTACTCCTGGCACCATAAAGGCGCTGAAGTCGCTGCCCGCTTCCAGCGTTTCAGGGTCGGGCAAGGTGTGGTCGAGGCTGCCCGGTTCTGGCGGTGTCTGCGTTGCGTCAGGGCCATGAGGTGGCTGCGCTACTTCATTTGGCGAAGCATTCGGCTCAGCTGCTAGCTCATTAACAGGCTCTTCAGCAGATGATGAGGCGGGCGGCGCATCCTGCTCTTGGGGAACGTTGCGTTTTAGTCGCGACCAGCGCTCTAAGCGACTCATTGCGGCTGCTCCTTGGTGGGGGTCTCTTTGGCGCGCCCCGCCCCTTTGCGTTTTTTCTTGCGCATTTCCATCGGCGCTTCGCCGTGACGTGCCAGGTAGTTCTCAATCCAGACCTGAATGGCCATCGGCATCGGTGCTTCAAGCACCTGCTGCTCGCCATCCATCCAGCCCGCCGCCACATCCTGGCTGGCGGTGATCGCGTCTGGCTTGGGTGTTTGCCCGGTAAAGCCCGCCCGCACGAATAGCCTTGGGGTGTTAGACGTCAGGTTGAAACGGTAGGCAGCACGCTCGGTCATCGATAGCTGCAGGTTAAGCACATTGGGGCCCTGATCTCCCAGGGTCAGCTCTGCAATACGCCACTGGGTTAGCGTAAAGCTTTTCACCTGCTTAGGCTCAGCAACCAGGGCGACACTCAGTGAACGTAAATTATCAGTCATTGCATTAGCCCCTAGCGAAATAACGTAGGCCTTGAACGGATAGCCCTGAATAGCTAGACAAGTAAGCCTTTCCAGCGCCATCATCGTCAACTCTGACTTTTTTAGTCAGGTATTTTATTTTAGTAGCGAGGATTGCGGATGCACGCCCTTCAGATAAGCCGAGCCCGCTTACCGGCTACCACCGAGATCAGCATCGTTGACGAGTATGGCGATGCCCGACAGCAGGCGATCGCCGCTGAAAGAGCGTTGACGGTCTACCTCAACAAGCGTGAAATTGTCACTTTGATGACTCTGGGCGATGACCCGGAGGCACTAGTGGTCGGCTATCTGCGCAATCAAGGGCTGCTGAACGCCGCGGCTGATTTAGAAGCCGTGCAAGTCGATTGGGAAGTAGAAGCGGCGGTAGTGATTACTCGCCATCTGCCCGAAGATTTAGAAGCACGCTTAAGCACCCGCACAGTCACCACTGGCTGCGGCCAGGGCACGGTCTTTGGTAAGCTGCTCGATCAAACTGCACTCACTGCGCTGCCCGATACCCAACTGGCACAATCCACGCTCTATCAATTGCTGCAAAACCTCAACGCCTACAACGAGACGTATCGCAGCGCTGGCGCCGTTCACGGCTGCGCGCTATGCCAGCAAACCGAGGTGCTTGATTTTGTTGAAGACGTAGGGCGGCATAACGCGGTAGATACCTTGGCGGGTCGCCAATGGCTACAACAGGCCGATAGCGCCAATGCGGATATTTTCTACACCACCGGGCGGCTGACGTCTGAGATGGTGCTGAAAGTAGCCCAAATGGGTATTAGCGTGCTGGTATCGCGCTCGGGCGTCACCCAAAAGGGCGTTGAACTGGCCGAACGCTTTGGAGTGATGCTGATCGCCCGCGCCAAAGGCCGCCACTTTCAGGCGATCAATACCCAAAACCGTTTAGCGCTGGACGCGATCCCGTCGCGCCCCTCCCATGCCCGTTCTTCACAAGAATATCGCTCATCAAAAAAGGCAAGCTCATGATACCCACTCACGAACTCACCGGCATGATTCTTGCGGGCGGCGAAGGGCGGCGAATGGGCGGGCGCGACAAAGGGCTTGAACCTTTTGCAGGCCTGCCGCTAGTCGGCCATGTGGTCAAGCGCCTTGAAGGCCAGGTAGCCGAGCTAGTGATTAACGCCAACCGCAATGCCGACGCTTACCGCTTTTTCGCTGATAGGGTCATTGCGGATGCTGAAGGCGGCTTTAAAGGCCCGCTGATGGGCATCTATAGCGGCCTGCGCGCGGCAAACACTCCCTGGTTGCTGGTGGCCCCCTGCGACTCCCCCGCGCTGCCCGACGATTTAGTAGCGCGGATGGTGGCAGGCATTGTCTCAGAGAACGGCGAGCATGACATCGCCGTGGCCTTTGACGGTGAACGGCTGCACCCGGTGGTTGCACTGCTGCGCACCTCGCTGGCCGATGATCTGGCGACCACCCTTGCCGAAGGCGAGCGAAAAATTGACCGCTGGTACGCCCGCCACGACTGGTGCAAGGTCGATATGTCGGACTGCCCCGACGCCTTTGCCAATCTCAATACCGAAGAGGAGAAGCTGCGCCTGGAAAAGGTACTCATGGGATCTCCTAGCAAGGGGGTAAAATGACCCTCTCCTGCTTTGATCTTGGCGAACAGATGCTCAGCGTCGACGAAGCACGTCAGGCGCTTGCCACTCTTATTGATCGCCCGCTAGGCATTGAGCAAATCCCATTGGCGCAGGCCCACGGCCGCCGCCTGGCCACAGCTGTTCAGGCCCCTATTAACGTGCCGCAGAATACTAATGCGGCCATGGATGGCGTAGCGCTAACCTTACCTAGACAAGGTGTTGGAGCCAAGCAGACCCATTGGCCACTGGCCGGTGAAGTGTTGGCCGGGCAGTATCGCCGCGAAATGGTACCTGCCGGTCACTGTGTACGCATCACCACCGGCGCCCCCTTGCCGCCGGGCACCGATACCGTGGTAATGAGCGAACAGCTGCGTGCCCCCCATGAAGAGCAGCCAGCGCATGTCATCATTGAGTCGCCGGAGCTCCTCAAACACGGCCAACACGTTCGCCAGGCCGGTGAAGATATTGCCATTGGTGACACGGCACTGCCTGAGGGGGCACGGCTTAATGCGGCCTCCCTAGGGCTTTTGGCCTCCTTGGGCTATGCCGAAATAACGGTTTACCGACGCCCGAAGGTCGCAATTTTCTCCACCGGCAATGAAGTCACTGCGCCTGGCGAGCCGCTACCCAAGGCAGGCATTTACGACGCCAACCGATTTACGCTGATGGGCCTGCTGACCGAACAGGGCGCCGAGGTGATTGACCTGGGCATTCTGCCAGATGATTTAACAGCGACTAAAACAGCCCTTGAAAACGCCGCCAAGCAGAGCGACCTGGTGATTACCAGCGGCGGCGTATCGGTGGGCCAAGCTGACTTTACCCGCGATGCCCTTGAACAACTGGGTCGTTTGGCCTTCTGGCGGGTAGCGCTGCGCCCTGGGCGCCCTATGGTCTGCGGTTGGCTAGGTGCTGCGCGCACACCGTTTGTTGGCTTACCCGGCAATCCGGTGGCGGTCATGGTAACCTTTCTACAGTTTGTAAAGCCGCTCTTGGATCGGCTTTATGGACTGCCACTGTCGTCACCTCATTGTCTTACTGCGATTGCCGATAACGCTTTAAAAAGCCGCTTCAAACGCACTGATTTTATTCGCGGCGTTTACCATACTGATGAGCAAGGGCAGCTACACGTGCGTAGTACCGGCGCCCAGGGGTCGGGCATTTTAACCTCGATGGTGGCTGCTAACTGTTTGATTGAGCTTGCCGATGACCAAGACGGCGCCCAACCAGGCGAGGTAGTCAGCATACAACCACTAACGGGATGGCTATGAGCGAGCAACGAACCGCACATCAACAGTCACAGCCGCTGACTAACCAGCAACTGATCGACGACTTTGGTCGGCGCATTAGTTACGTGCGCATCTCGGTCACCGATCGCTGCGATTTCCGCTGCGTGTACTGCATGAGCGAGGAGATGACTTTTCTGCCCCGCGCCCAGGTACTGACGCTGGAAGAGATCGCCATGGTAGCGCGTGCCTTCACCGAGCTTGGGGTTGAGAAGATTCGCCTTACCGGTGGCGAGCCGCTGGTACGCCGCGGCATTGAGCAACTGGTCGATGAGATTGGCGCCATGCCAGGCCTTAATGACTTCACCATGACTACCAATGGTGCCAGCCTACGCAAGCACGCCAAGCAGCTTTACGCCAGCGGCCTGCGGCGGCTGAATATCAGCCTGGATTCGCTGGATGCGAAGCGTTTTAAGCAGCTCACCCGTACCGGTGATTTAACCAAGGTAATCGACGGTATTCACGCCGCTCAGGAAGCCGGCTTTAAACGTATCAAGCTCAATGCGGTGATCTTAAAAGGTCGCAACGACGACGAAGTGATCGACCTGGTCACCTTTGCCCGTCAGGAAAAGCTCGATATTAGTTTTATCGAAGAGATGCCCCTGGGCGATGTTTCAGACCACTCTCGGGCGGAAACCTTTTACTCAAGTGACGATGTCCAAGATTTGATCGAGACGCGCTACCTGCTGATCCCTACCACCGAAACCACCCCAGGGCCCTCGCGCTATTTCAAAATGGCGGATAGCGACAGCCGAGTTGGCTTTATCTCCCCCCATAGCCACAACTTTTGTGATACCTGCAACCGAGTGAGGGTAACCGTGGAAGGCAGATTGCTACTTTGTCTAGGCAATGAGCATTCGGTGGATTTGCGCGCCGTGCTGCGCCGCCACCCTGGCAATATGCAAGTGCTAAAAGAAGCGATTATCAACGCCCTGCCGCTTAAGCCGGAGCGCCACCACTTCACCACCGATGGCGATGTGCAGGTGGTACGCTTTATGAATATGACAGGGGGCTAGGCGTTGGCTGGTTCAGAAGGAAGGATCACGCGAAAAGTGCCGGTACATATCATTACCGGCTTCCTTGGTAGCGGCAAAACCACGCTTATCCACAGCCTGATTGAGCAGAAGCCTGTGGATGAAAAGTGGGCCATCCTGGTCAACGAGTTTGGTCAAATCGGTATAGACCAAGCCATGTTCGACGCCCGCGATGATGTAGTGGTGAAAGGCCTGCCCGGCGGCTGTTTGTGCTGCCAGCTCGCCTTTGTCCTCCAGGCGGCTCTGGTCAACCTGCTCGCCCGCAGCAAACCCGACCGGGTAATCATCGAACCCTCTGGCCTCGGCCACCCAGCGGGCCTGCTGGATCTACTGCGCAGCGAAGCCTTTCAAGAGGTGGTGGAAGTGCGCGATATAATTGCCACGCTCGACCCACGCCGCATGGACGACGCCCGCGCCCTGCAACATGATACTTTCCGCGATCAGCTTGATATGGCCGATGCCGTGGCATTGACCATGCTCGACCACAGCACCCCAGAACAGCTCAGCGCCGCCCATGCTTTTGTGGCGCAGCGCTGGCCGCCGCGTAAATGGGTGCAGGAAGCCCCTCAAGGAGAGCTTCCTCTTACGCTGTTGATGCAAAGCACAAGCACCGAAGCAAGCGATGTAAGCATACCCGCCAACCACCAACAGTTGGCGGCCACGCCCAGCCTGGAGGGCGCGTTTTTTGATTTTCCTCCGCCGCCCGGCAAGCCCCAGCGCGAAATCGGCTCCTCGCTGGGTTACACCAGTACGGGTTTACGTTGGCACCCAAGCGAGCGCTTCGACTTGGATAGCTTAGCCAAAAGCTTGGGAGAGCTACCCAAGGCAGCCCGCATTAAGGGCGTGTTTCATACCGATAGCGGCTGGAAACGACTTAACCGCGCGGATGGCGCCTTAAGCATCGAAACCAGCGCATGGCGGCAAGACTCCCGGCTGGAAGTAATTGTTCCCGATACGGATCTCGCTATCGATATAGAAGACCACCTCCGTTCGCTGGCACTGGCTTAAGCACTGTCATAAACACTGTCTTAAACACAGACTTAATCGCCAATAATCAAACGCTCAATGGCCTCTGCGGTGACCGGACGCCCAAACAGATAGCCTTGATAAGCGTGGCAGTCGTGGGCCAGTAGCCATGCCTGCTGCGCTTTGGTCTCTACCCCTTCCGCGATGACCTCTAGATTGAGGCTCTCTGCCAGGGCAATAGTACTCTCTACAATCGCCGCGTTAGCCTGACTATCAAGCACCTGTTGCACAAAGGATTGGTCGATTTTTAGCTGATCCAGCGGCAGTTGGGCTAAATAAGCCAGTGACGAGTAGCCGGTGCCGAAATCATCCAGCGAGAAGCGTACGCCTCGCGCTTTAAGGGTGAGCATTTTATCCCGCGCGTCATCTCGAGCCTCCACGAACAGTGACTCGGTCACTTCCAACTTTAGCCGCTGAAGCGGCACCTGGGTTCGCGCAAATACCCCCTCTACGCGGGCCAGAAATTGCTCATCACGAAACTGTAGCGGACTGATATTCACCGATATGGTCAATTGGCTTAGCCGGGGGTGCTGCGCCCAACGCGCTAATTGGTGGCAGGCATCTTCCAACACCCATTCGCCCACATCGTTTATCAGCCCAGTGCTTTCCAACAACGGAATGAAATCACCCGGAGAGACCATACCGCGTTCGGGATGATGCCAGCGCAGTAGCGCTTCCACGCCGGTAATCTTTCCGTGGTGATCCACCTGGGGCTGATAATAAAGCTGCCACTGCTGGTAAGCTTGGGCTTGGCGTAGATCCGCCTCTAATTTTACATGGGCCAGTAGCGCAGCCTGCATTGAGGGATCAAAAAAGCACACGCCATGGCGACCGTTGCTCTTGGCCTGAAAAAGCGCCATATCCACCTGCTGCAGGTAGTCATCAACGCCGTACTCATTGCTCGCCATAATCGCGATGCCGATACTCCCCGTCACCGTAATACCCTCTTCGGCAAGGGTGATTGGGGTATTAAGGGTGGCCAGCAACTTATGCGCGATACGTTCTGCAAGCAGAGTGGTTTGGGCGTAATTACTATCAACGCCTTCAATTAACACCGCAAACTCATCGCTACCCAACCGCGCCAAGGTATCGGTATCGCGTAGCATTTGCCCCAGCCGCCGCGCAACGCTCTGTAATACCTGATCTCCCGCATAATGCCCCAGCGTGTCATTGATTTGCTTAAAGTTATCGATATCGATAAATAGCAGTGCGCCGCAACGCTGATGACGCTGAAGCTCCTTGAGAGCGCTTCCTATGCGATCCATAAACAGCCGACGGTTAGCCAAGCCGGTTAAGGTGTCATAAAACGCCAGCTGATGAATCTCCTGTTCAGCGGCTTTACGCTCACTGATATCGCTCATAGTGGCCACGTAGTGAGTTAAGGCGCCCTCAACGCTGTACACCGCGCTAATGGTTAGCCACTCGGGAAACAGTTCGCCATTCTTACGCTGGTTCCATATCTCGCCTTCCCAGTTACCGGTTTTGATAACACGCTTCCATAAACGACGGTAAAAGGTCGCATTTTGTAGGCCAGAGCTAAACATGCGCGGGTTGTTACCGATGATCTCGGCTTCGCTATAGCCGGTAATACGGCTGAAGGTCTCGTTAACCTTGAGAATGGTGCCTTGAGGATCGGTAATCAGGATGCCTAAGTGGGTTTGGAAGGCGGCAGCGGCGATTTGCGCTTCGGCACGCGCTTGCTCGCGCTCTTCGATACGTTGACGTAACTGATGCGCCAACGCCAAACGGTTCAGGTAGTGGCGTACCCCCCAAGCGCCCAGCAGAGCAATCACTGCCATCACCAGCATTAAAATCAAAGCGCGCTGCCGCCAAGCGGAAAGCAATTCGTGAAGATCAACGCCGACCACGGCCAGCATGGGGTACTCGCCAACCCTCAGCATACGGAACAACCGTTTACGTCCATCAATAGGTGAGTCAAAGTTGATTGACCAAGTAGACTCGCCACGGGCGAGCCACGCAATCGTTTTTGGGCTTTCAATTTGACTGCCGGTGGCAAATTGCACTTGTGGTATCGGGTACCGAGCAATAAATTTTAAGTTGGGGTCGACCAAGGCAATGCTTTCACCATCGTAGACACTCATCTGTTCAAGCGCGTCGGCAAATACTTCAGGCACAATGCTGGAGATCACCACGCCGGAAAACTCGCCGGTGGCGGTCTCTAGTCGCCGGCCATGATACAAATAGTAGCGCTGATCGCGGTTAGACCAGTAAAGCGGGGTAATCAGTTCCTCTTGTTCCTCTTGCTTAAAGGCATTAAAAAACACGCTATCACTGATGTCAGCATCTGCCTTTCGGTTACCGCGGCCACTCGCAAGCACGCGCCCTTCGGCGCTCACAACAGCGATTTCATCTACCATGGGGACATATCGGGTCAAATTTTCTAGCGAACGCTGAAGCGCCTGAGCATTTTCGCTATCAGGCATCCCTTGCAGTGCTAACAATTCCTCAAGCCCAAATAACGCTTGCCCGCTTTGCGCAAACACGCCTTTTGCCCACTCAGTAACCACGTTAGCACGGGCGGTAATACGCGACTCGGCGGCCTCAATTTCCTGCTTATGCTGTTCGCTCAGCAGCCAGCCGAAAAGTACCATCATGACGAACAGTGCTAATAGATATAACGCAATCACATGGCGACGCTGCTGACGGTAAGTTTTGGTAGCCTTCAACACATCATCATTTACATTAATGGAAGTCAGGGACATCGCATAGAAGCCTTATCCAGGTAACCATCGGGACACCTGATACAGTGTAAAAAGTAACCACAAACAATACATAGCGCGCATTGGTACGTCGCTTTGTCCGATAGTGCCGCGGCGCTTTTGTGATGTATATCAGTTTTTATCGCCGTTAATACGTTGAAAAGCGTAACGTTAGGCATTGATAGACAACTACCAGGGAATTGTTATGGCATCACTGGGACAAATGAGCGATTACGAGATACGCCTCATCCGTATTTTTAAGACGGTTGTTGAGTGCGGTGGCTTTACCGCGGCGGAAACCACGCTGGGGATTAGCCGTTCGGCGATTAGTCAGCACATGAACGATCTAGAAGGACGGCTAGGTTTTTCGCTCTGTCAGCGCGGGCGTGGTGGGTTTAGTTTAACCGAAGAGGGCAAAGAAATTTACCAGGCGGGTTTAACCCTACTGACCGCGCTTGAAACCTTCAAAAGCGACGTTAATGCCCTGCATCAAACAATTAAAGGTGAGCTGAATATCGGCATCACCGACAACTTGGTGACACTCCCCGCCATGCACGTGACCAATGCCCTGGCGGAGCTGAGCGCGCCGGGACATGAGGTAACGCTGCATATTCATATGGAGCCTTCGGATGCGGTTATTCGTGGTGTGATGGATGGTCACTTGCATGTGGGCGTGGTGCCGGCGGTCAACCTGCCCACCAGCTTGGAAACCCGCCACCTTTATGATGAGCCATCGTATCTTTACTGCGCGGCTGGCCATCCACTGTTTGTTGAACACGATGATACGCTCAGCTTTGCGGATATCGCCGAGCAGGCTGCTATTTCGCCCCGCTATCCGCTACCAGTTGAAGCACGCCAAGCGCATGATGCGCTCAGCCTGCAAGCCTCGGCCTCTGATCGCGAAGGCGCCGCCTTTTTGATCCTGACTGGGCGCTTCATCGGCTTTCTGCCTGAGCATGTCGCTGCGCAGTGGGTGGCCGCGGGTAAGATGCGGGCACTGCATGCCGCCACCCAACACTACCGCATACCGTTTGTACTGATTACCCGCCATGACCGACGCCCCAATAGAGTCGTTGATGCTTTTTTGCGCTTAATCAAGAGCAGCTAAAGTAATAACCCGGCACGGAGCCGGGTTTAATGGTTTAACTCTGCTCTGTCGCCTCACTAGCCATAATCGGCGCAGGCCCCGCCTGAGGCGATGACGCAAACACTTGGCTTGCCACATAGTAAACAATGGCCCCCAGCGCCGAACCGGTAAACCAGCCATAGTCATAGAACCAGTTCATCGTGCCGGTTAACAGCGAAATCAAGGTGAGCAGCACCGGGACGCCAAAGGCGATAAAGCCTGCAATGTTGACCGCAGGATAGGCATGGTCATCCATATACAGACTCGGTATATCCAAACGCTGCTTTTTAATCAGGAAATAATCCACCGCCATAATCCCCGCGATGGGCCCGAGGAGGCTTGAATAGCCGAGTAACCAGTTAGAGTACATCTGCTCAAGGGAGACCCCAGGTGGGATAACACCCGCTTTTTGCAGCAGATCGTAGCCCATCAGCATTACGCCCACCGCACCCGTCATCAGCACGCCGCGCGTCTGGTTAATCAATTTAGGCGCAATATTCTGAAAATCATTGGTCGGCGAGACGATGTTGGAAGCAGTATTGGTAGAAATCGTGGCGATAATGATCAACAGCATCGCTAATACCACCCAGAAAGGGCTGTCGATATAACCGATCAAACGTACCGGGTCGGCAACGGTTTGGCCCACCAGCGTTTCGGAAGCAGCGGTTAACACGACGCCGAGGGCGGCAAAGAAAAACATCGTCAGCGGCAGACCGATCACTTGGCCAACGATCTGATCTTTTTGGCTTTTGGCAAAGCGGCTGAAATCGGGAATATTCAGCGACAGCGTGGCCCAAAAGCCCACCATGGCGGTTAAGCCTGCGAAGAAATAGCCATACACCGATGCCCCTTCCGGGCGCGAAGGCGGCTGTGCCAGCAGCTCGGTCATCGACATGTTGGGCCACGCCCAGATCATCAGCCCCACACCAACGGCTAACAACAGCGGCGCAGCTAGGGTCTCCAACCATTTAATAGATTCTGCCCCACGAATGACCACATAGAGGTTCATCGCGCCAAAGACAAAAAAGCCGATCACTTCGCCCACGCCGCCAAGCGCAGCCCAAGCGGGAATCAACTCGGAGAGCAGCAGATGAATAGCAAGTCCGCCAAACATGGTTTGAATGCCAAACCATCCGCAGCCCACTAAAGCGCGAACTAGACAGGGCACATTGGAGCCTAAAATACCGAACGATGAGCGTAGCACCACGGGAAATGGGATTCCAAATTTTGTGCCAGGAAAGGCGTTTAAGGTGAGAGGAATCAGTACGATCACGTTGGCTAACAGAATAGCGAACAGGGCCTCCCCCACGCTCAAGCCGAAGTAGGCCGTTAATACCCCGCCCAAGGTATAGGTGGGCACACAGATCGACATACCTACCCAAAGTGCGGCAATGTTCCATTTACTCCAGGTGCGTTCGCTGGCCTGGGTAGGGGCAATATCCTCATTGAAGCGTGAACTACTGCGCACGTCGCCCCCTACATCAAGCTCTATTAGTCCGCCTCGATCCACCATCTGTGAGGTTGTTTCGGTCATTTTTATCTCCTCAGCATTGCGTTGCCCATCACTCCCACGGTCAGTGGAGCTGTTCAAAAGACGCTTAGAAATCATCGCTCTTAGAAACCATCCTTTTAAAATCCAAGCAATAAGTGTGCCTACCCATAAAAGCAGGGCAACTAACCCTTTGATTAAAAAACTGTCTTCATGGACAACAATATTATTGTTAGCTTGTTACCTTTTAACCCTCTCCACCTCAAACAAAAACCGATTAAACAAAGCTAGGTCAAAAAAAATATTTGCACCAATATTAAACAAAAAAATCTACCAACCACTCATTATAAATATAATAAACACATGATTTTAAAATAAAAAATAAATCAATCAAAACGGTGCAAGGGTTCACCAAAAAAGGGAATATCACTGCTCAAAAAAATAAAAACAAGCAAACTCAAAGAGTTAAATGCGACTGTATAAATAGAATTTTAAGACTTGCTAAAACCACCAACCCAGCGATACTTTCAACAAAAGCTGTCGCATTGGTCAGCTTTATAATATTAATTCTCAACGCCTAAACACGCTTCAAATCAACAATCAGAATCAAACACCAGAGGGAGTGTCTTATGCAGAAGATGAAAATCGGCCTGATTCAAATGGGCCTAAAAACCAGCACCGATTTGGAACCCGAAGCCATCCGCGACGCGATGAACGAAGCGCATCTGCCGATGATTCAGCAAGCGGCTGATCAAGGCGTACAGGTACTGTGTTTCCAGGAAGTGTTTAACCAGCCCTACTTTTGTCCCAGCCAGGACGGTAAATGGTACGCCGCCGCTGAGCGGGTACCGGAAGGCCCCACCTGCCAGATGATGCAAAAACTCGCCGCCGAGCACCGCATGGTGATTATCGTGCCGGTGTATGAAGAGACCGAAACCGGCGTTTACTACAACACCGCTGCCGTATTTGATGCCGATGGCAGTTATTTAGGTAAATATCACAAAACCCATATTCCCCAAGTCGCCGGATTTTGGGAGAAGTTTTTCTTTAAGCCGGGGCAATCCAACTGGCCGGTATTCGATACCGCCTACGGCAAAATCGGCGTTTATATCTGCTACGACCGCCACTTCCCCGAAGGCTGGCGGGCACTGGCACTGAATGGCGCTGAAGTAATCTTTAACCCTTCCGCCACCGTAGCAGGACTTTCCCAATACCTCTGGGAGCTTGAACAACCCGCTTCCGCCGCTGCCAACGGCTGCTTTATCGCTGCCATCAACCGCGTCGGCACCGAAGCGCCCTGGAATATCGGCGACTTCTACGGCTCCAGCTACATCGTTAACCCCCGCGGCAAAATCGAAGCCCAGGCCAGCGAGACAGAAGATGAGCTGCTGGTGCACGAGATCGATTTGGATATGGTGCGAGAGGTTCGCAACAACTGGCAGTTTTTCCGCGACCGCCGCCCAGAGACCTATACCCGCCTGACCGACGGTGAGTAATGACGTTGGCGAAAAAATATAGCAGGAGCGAACCATGAGCTTATTAATCAAGGGCGGCACCGTCGTCACCCATGCCGACACATATCGCGCTGACGTACTCTGCGTCGACGGTAAAATCCACGCCATCGGCACCGATCTAGACATCCCCGAGGGCTGCGAGATTGTCGATGCCAGCGATCAGCTTGTCATGCCCGGCGGCATCGACCCCCATACTCATATGCAGATGCCGTTTATGGGCGCAGTGGCCAGTGAAGATTTCTACACCGGCACCGCCGCCGCCATGGCGGGCGGTACCACCACCATTATCGACTTCGTGATTCCCAGTCCCGGCCAATCGCTGCTGGAAGCCTTTGAAACTTGGCAGGGCTGGGCAGAAAAAGCCGCCACTGATTTCGCCTTTCACGTGGCGGTCACTTGGTGGGATGAAAGTGTCAAAGAGGAGATGGGCACCTTAGTGCGCGAGCACGGCGTCAACAGTTTCAAGCACTTTATGGCCTACAAAGGCGCCATCATGGCCACCGACGACATTCTGGTGGAGAGCTTTTCACGCTGCCTGGAGTTGGGCGCGGTGCCCACGGTACACGCCGAAAACGGCGAGCTGGTCTACCACATGCAGCAAAAACTGCTCGCCCAGGGCATTACCGGGCCGGAAGCCCATCCACTTTCGCGCCCGCCCCAGGTCGAAGGCGAAGCAGCCAGCCGAGCCATTCGCATTGCCACTACCCTGGGCGCGCCGGTCTACCTGGTGCATGTTTCCACCAAGGACGCGGTGGATGAGATCGCTTACGCCCGCCAGCAGGGTCACCCGGTGTTTGGCGAGTGCTTAGCAGGGCATTTGGTGATTGACGACAGCGTTTACCAGCACCCCGACTGGGCCACGGCAGCGGCCCACGTAATGAGCCCGCCCTTCCGTCCCAAAGGCCACCAGGAAGCCCTTTGGCATGGCCTGCAATCCGGCAATCTGCAAACCACCGCCACCGACCACTGCTGCTTCTGCGAAGAACAGAAAGCCGCTGGTAAAGATGATTTCACCAAGATCCCCAACGGGACCGCCGGGGTAGAAGACCGCCTAGCCGTCATCTGGGACGAAGGCGTCAATACGGGCAAGCTCTCGCCCCAAGAGTTTGTCGCCATTACCTCCACCAATACCGCTAAGATTTTTAACCTATACCCACGCAAGGGCGCGATTCAGGTCGGCTCCGATGCCGATATCGTGGTCTGGGATTCCAACGGCACCCGCACGATTTCTGCCAAGACCCACCACCAGAACGTCGACTTCAACATCTTCGAGGGCAAAACGGTACGCGGTATCGCTCGCCACACCATTAGCAAGGGCAAGTGGGTGTGGCGTGACGGCGATCTACGCGCCGAGCGCGGTGCAGGACGCTATTTAGAGCGCCCCGCCTACCCCGGAGTGTTCGAGCTGCTCGCTAAGCGTGCTGAACTTAATGCCCCCATCGCCGTTAAGAGATAACCGGCGCTTAATAACTGTTATTTCTATAAAAACAGTGGAGGCTCTACCGTGACTAGCCAACTGAACCATCTACCCAGCGCCAAAGAGGTCGGCACTTACGACCTGCAAACGCTGGCAAACAATTTTAGCGATCTTCATCCACCGTTAACTCAGCGCCAGGCAATCATCGAAAGCCAGCGCTGCCTGTACTGCTTTGATGCCCCCTGCGTGGAGGCTTGCCCGTCGGATATTGATATCCCGAGCTTTATTCGCCAGATCAGCGAAAGCAACATCAACGGTGCGGCAGAAACCATCCTGGAAGCCAATATCCTCGGCGGCAGCTGCGCCCGGGTGTGCCCCACCGAAATCCTATGTGAACGCAGCTGTGTGCGTAACCACGACGCCGAGTGCCAGCCGGTGCTAATTGGCCTACTCCAGCGCCACGCCACCGATAACATGCAGTTTGATAGCCATCCATTTAAGCGTGCCGCCAGCACCGGCCGTCATATTGCCGTGGTTGGTGCCGGGCCAGCAGGACTCTCCTGTGCCCATCGATTGGCCATACTCGGCCACCAGGTGACCATTTTTGAGGCCGAACAGAAACCCGGCGGGCTCAACGAGTACGGCATTGCCCGCTACAAGATGACCGACGACTTTGCCCGCAAGGAAGTGGAGTTTTTGCTTGCGATCGGCGGCATCGACATTCAGTACGGGCAGCGCCTTGGCGATAACCTCGAACTCGCCACGCTACACAAGCAATACGACAGTGTATTCCTAGGTTTGGGCCTGGGTGCCAGCCGCGCGTTGGGGCTAACGGGCGAAGATGCGCCAGGCCTTATGCCCGCCGTGGATTACATTAAAACCTTGCGCCAAACCGACGACCTGGGCAGCCTGGCTGTGGCCAAGCGCTGTATTGTGATTGGCGCGGGCAATACCGCCATTGATATGGCCACCCAAATGGCCCGCTTAGGGGCAAGCGAAGTAACGCTGGTCTACCGCCGTGGCGTGGAGGAAATGTCCGCCACCGAACACGAGCAGGAGATCGCTAAAGCCAACGGCGTGCGTATGGTGACTTGGGCACAGCCTGATGAGATCTTGTTGGACGATCGAGACTGCGTCGCAGGCATGCGCTTTGCCAAGACCTTCGATCAAGCAGGGCGATTAACTACCACCGGGGAAACCTTCGAGATCGCTGCCGATGCCATTTTCACCGCTATCGGCCAGGGCTTCGAAGCCGCAAGCCTAAGCGATGCTACCGCCGCCGAGCTCGCCCGGGACGGCGAACGCATTCACGTTGATGAGATGTTCCAAACGTCACTGCCCAATGTTTATGCTGGCGGCGACTGCGTCAAACCTGGCCAGGATCTCACCGTACAGGCCGTGCAACACGGCAAGTTGGCGGCCCACGCCATTCATCAAGCGCTTGCCGCCAAGCAGGAGGCCGCATGAACACCACCCCTCTCTCTTTCCCAGGTAAGAAAAACAGCGGCGATAGCGTTGTTAATGGGGTTGATCTCTCGGTAAATTTCGCCGGTATCAAAGCCCCCAATCCGTTCTGGTTGGCCTCTGCGCCACCCACCGATAAAGCTTATAACGTGGTGCGCGCCTATGAAGCGGGCTGGGGCGGCGTGGTATGGAAAACCCTTGGCGAAGAGCCACCAGCGGTAAACGTCTCTTCGCGCTATTCCGCCCACTACGGCAAAAACCGCGAGGTGATTGGCTTTAACAATATTGAGCTGATTACCGACCGTTCGCTGGAGATCAATCTTAAAGAGATCACCCAGGTGAAGAAGGATTGGCCTGACCGCGCGCTGATCGTCTCCATCATGGTGCCCTGCAATGAAGAGGCCTGGGCGTATATTCTACCGCTGGTGGAAGCCACCGGTGCTGACGGTATCGAGCTTAACCTGGGCTGCCCACACGGTATGCCAGAGCGCGGCATGGGCGCGGCGGTGGGCCAAAACCCGGATTTGATCGAAAAAGTCACCTACTGGTGTAAAAAGCACTACTCCAAGCCGGTGATTGTCAAACTCACCCCCAATATTACCGATATTCGTGTGGGTGCTCAGGCGGCCCTGCGCGGCGGGGCCGATGCGGTGTCGTTGATCAACACCATTAACTCGATCACCAGCATCGACCTGGACAATATGGTCGCTAAACCAACCGTGGGCCACCAGAGCACCCACGGCGGCTACTGCGGCAGCGCCGTTAAACCTATAGCCATGAACATGGTGGCGGAAATTGCCCGCGACCCGGCGACGCCAACGCTGCCGATTTCAGGCATTGGCGGCATTTCCACCTGGCGAGATGCGGCGGAGTTTATCGCCCTCGGTTCAGGCAGCGTTCAGGTGTGTACGGCGGCGATGCTCAACGGGTTTCGGATTGTGGAAGAGATGAAAGATGGCCTCTCCCGTTGGATGGCGGAAAAAGGCTACGACTCCATTGAGGCGTTCTCCCGCAAGGCAATACCGCAAACCACCGACTGGAAACACCTTGATATCAACTTCAAGACCATCGCCAAGATCGATCAGGATTTGTGCATCGAGTGCGGCCGCTGCTATATCGCCTGCGAGGACACCTCCCATCAGTCGATTGCCAAACTCACCGAGCAGGACGGCGCGCGCCGCTATGAAGTGATCGAAGAGGAGTGCGTGGGCTGTAATCTCTGCCAGATCACTTGCCCGGTGGAAAACTGCATCACCATGGTGCCTCAAGAGACTGGTCAACCGTTCCTAGCCTGGGATAATGATCCGCGTAACCCTTTCCGGGTTGTCTCTTAAGCACTGTTTTAAACAACCACTCACAGCCGCCCGCCCTCAACCAATGAGGGCGGGCGCGTTTTGCGCAACATGCTGTTCCATAATCGAATAGCGACAAGAGGCAACTTCCTTGACAGTATGAGAAGCTATCGCATATAGAATATTTTCTCATAAAAGGAAGCCCAATGAAGTACGCAGCTATTACCACAAGCGCTCTCACAACCCTCACTGCAACGCTACTTCTGGCCAGCGCCGCCGCGAGCGCCGACCAGCGTATCGCCACCTTCGATTTAGGCAGCCTGGATACACTGGATGCTTTAGGTTTAAGCGATCAGGTGGTGGGCGCACCTAAATCTAGCCTACCCGGCTATCTAAAGCAGTATGCAGAAGAGACCTACGCCGATATTGGTGGTCTGCGCTCGCCAGATATGGACGCCATTCGCCAAAGCGATCCCAGCCTAATTCTCTACACCGGTCGTCAAGGAGAGTGGGAAGACGAACTTGGCGAGATTGCCCCGCTGCTCAACACAAGCCTGCAAGGCGATAACTACCTCACTACTTTTGATGACAACGTTCGCGAGCTAGCCAGCCAGACAGGAGCCGAAGCTGAAGCGGAAGACGCACTTGAAATCCTGCACAACGAGATCGAGACCCAACGCGAAGCACTAAGCAACGCTCCCCGCACGCTAGTGGTCACCCACAATGGCGGCAACCTGATGCTCAACCAACACCCGGTGGTTCACGATGTACTGGGCATAGCAGCGCTTGAGATGCCCGATAGCGTGACAAGCGAAACCCGTGGCACACGCACCTTTACTCCGCTTTCACCCGAGGCGATTAGTGACATTGATCCGGAAGTTGTGCTGGTGGTTGATCGCAGCGCGGCGATTGGCGATGAGGCCGCAGACGCGGATGCCATAGCGCAAATGCTTTTAGAAGCGGGTGCTGAAAAAACGCGGGTTGTCATGTTAACACCCGCGCTGTGGTATCTCTCTGGCGGTGGTTTGCAGAGCTTAGCCCTGCAAATCGATGAAGTATCAGCGGCGCTAAGCTCATCAAATAACTAAGTATTCGCGAAACGCCCCCTCTTACGACATCACCACAGCCGCTAAGAGGGGGTAGTGCGGCCCGACAAGAAAGGGGTGGACTTAAAACTCTTCCCATTCGTTATCCGCAGCACTTTTCGACTGCGCTAACCGGGGCGCTGGCCGAAGCAACGTTTGCTGCGGCTTGGCCGGAGCCAAAGGCGCGGAATGAGTAGCCGCGCCACCTTCCACTAAACGGAAGGATGCTACGACACTTTCAAGCCGCGCCGCTTGCTCTTCCAACGAGCTTGCTGCCGAAGAAGCCTCTTGCACCAGCGCCGCATTCTGCTGGGTCACTTCATCCATTTGGGCGACCGCTTGGTTGACCTGCTCAATGCCCGAACTCTGCTCCTGAGATGCCGCAGAGATTTCATCCATAATATCGGTCACGCGGCGCACCGAAGCGACCACCTCGCGCATTGTTTCGCCGGCGCTTTCAACTAATACCGAGCCCTCTTTCACCTGAGTTGATGAGGCATCAATCAGTGCTTTGATCTCTTTGGCGGCATCTGCACTGCGGCTCGCCAGATTACGCACTTCGCTGGCCACCACGGCAAAGCCACGCCCTTGCTCGCCCGCCCGCGCTGCTTCCACCGAGGCATTGAGTGCCAGAATATTGGTTTGAAAGGCGATAGAGTCGATAACGCTGATAATATCAGCAACTTTCTGTGAGCTGCCTGAAATGCCATGCATTGTGGTAATTACGCGCTCAACCACGTCACCACCGTTACTGGCCGTGCTGGACGCATCGTTCGCCAACTGGCTGGCCTGACGGGCATTATCGGCATTCTGTTTAACGGTAGCGGTTAGCTGCTCCATGCTGGCGGCAGTCTCCTGCAGCGATGCCGCCTGCTGCTCAGTACGCGACGATAGATCCGCGTTGCCGCTGGCAATTTCACGCGCGCCGATATGAATCGAGCCGCTGCTATCACGCACTTCCGAAACCGTTTTGACCAAATTACTCTGCATATGCTGCATAGCGATAAACAGCTTGCCAATCTCATTACGCCCACGATCACTGACTTTCCCTGAAAGGTCATTTTTAGCGATACGTTCAAAGTGCACCACTGCCTCGTCCAGCGGTTTTACGATAGAGCCGACCATGGCGATGCGAACGAACAGCACCATTAACGCAGCGATAATCAGGGCTGCCAACTCAATGTACCCAAAGAACTGCATCTCACTTTCGTAGTCGTCTACCAGTTGGTCAGCGTAATCCACCAAGTAATCACTAAAAGCACTACTTGCAGCGATAAACTCACGGTTCAAAGTACTTGTTGCCTCTTGCGCAGCTCTTAGTCCAACATCATCACCCGCTTGAACGGACTCGCTTAACGGTATTATTCCTTGCTGCATAAGGCTGTTGAAGGTAGTCACCACGGCGTCTGCAAGAGCTGGCTGTAAAGCATGAGGGTCATATGATTGGAAGCTGGTAAAAAAGTCCTGTGCCTCAACTTGAAAGGTTCGTGCTCGCTCCAAGTACTCCTGGGCTAAACGGGCATTACCTTCCTCTCTCGCGGTCAAACTATTCATATAGTTAAGCTGTGCATTCGCTACCGACTGTTGAGCACGATTGAGAGGTAGCATTTGATGCATTGCCGCATCGTCCAAATTGACGAGAGCTATATCCCCCTGTTTCCCAGACTGGTGGCTGAGAAAAGCAATTATTAGTATTATTATCGAGAAAATAGCAAGTATGAGAGTCAAACTCATTTTCACTGAGGTGTTGCTAAGTAGTCGATTCATGGGCTTATAGTCTCTATACCGATGCATTAATGCGTCGGTCTGCTTTAAGTTGACTGGGGAGCTTAGCTAATCCTATTTAAGGAAAAATTCAGTACCCTTTTGGGTTATTGAATACTACAACTCCCACCCAACTTAAAACATAGAGTTCATACTTTTTAACAATTACCCTGTTTGCAAACTAATTATTGTCTAAGTAATTCACCCACTCATAAAGACTCGCGCAGGTGATCTCTCACCCACACGTTAGATTTTGCCGGTTTTTCTTGCACATCACTGCAGTTGAGCGAGTGAAAGCCAAATATAGCCTGAGGCCTAAAAAGCTTCCCAGTCCTGATCCGCGCCATGCGCTTTTTGACTACGCGGTGCTGGCCGCACAAGCGCGGGCTGTCGTTGAGGAGATTGCTGGGGCGAGATGAGCGGGGCGTGTTGCGTAGGGCTCCCGTCTTCCGCTAAACGGAAGGCCGAAACAACGCTTTCAAGCCGTGCCGCCTGCTCTTCCAGTGAGCTTGCCGCTGAAGAGGCCTCTTGAACCAGGGCCGCATTCTGCTGGGTCACTTCATCCATCTGGGCAACCGCCTGGTTAACCTGTTCAATACCCGAGCTCTGCTCTTGGGATGCCGCGGAGATTTCATCCATAATATCGGTCACGCGGCGCACAGAGGAGACCACGTTTCGCATGGTTTCCCCGGCACTTTCGACTAATGCCGAGCCCTCTTTCACTTGGGTTGATGAGGCATCAATCAGCGCTTTGATCTCTTTGGCGGCATCGGCACTGCGGCTTGCCAGGTTACGCACTTCACTCGCCACCACGGCAAAACCACGACCCTGCTCGCCTGCCCGCGCCGCTTCCACGGAGGCGTTAAGCGCCAGGATATTGGTTTGGAAGGCGATAGAGTCGATAACGCTAATAATATCCGCCACTTTTTGCGAACTATCATTAATACCGTGCATGGTGGTAATGACTTTCTCAACCACTTCGCCACCGTTACTTGCCGTGCTTGAGGCGTCGTTCGCTAGCTGACTGGCCTGACGGGCATTATCGGCGTTTTGTTTAACGGTCGCGGTTAACTGCTCCATGCTGGCGGCAGTCTCCTGCAACGATGCCGCCTGCTGCTCGGTGCGGGACGATAGATCCGCATTGCCACTGGCAATTTCACGCGCGCCGATATGAATCGAGCCGCTACTGTCGCGTACTTCCGAAACCGTTTTAGCCAAATTACTCTGCATATGCTGCATGGCGCTAAACAGTTTACCGATCTCGTTACGGCCACGATCACTGACTTTGCCCGACAAATCGTTTTGGGCAATTCGCTCAAAGTGCGCCACTGCCTCGTTAAGCGGTTTTACGATAGACCCCACCATGGCGATGCGCACAAAGAGAATCATTAACGCGGCAATCAGAAGCATAGCTAAGTCAATATAACCAATTAGTTGCATATCACTTTCATAATCGGCAACCATCAAGCTATTTTGTTCAGCAATGTGGTCATTGTAGGCAATCACTGCCTCTATTAACTGCTCATTTAAATCACTAACCGTGGATCTGGCTGCGTTAAATTGAGCCTCATTACCTGTCTGCAGTATTTCTGATAGCGGTAAAATTGCCTGTTGCATCAAGTTGTTAAAATTAGCAATCACCGTTTCAGCGAGCGCTGAGCTAGGACCGGTTGCTTCGAACGCTGAAAAATAGTCTTGAGCAGCCTGCTGGTTAGTTTGCGCCCGGTCTAAGTAATCACGAGCCGCGCGGGTATCACCCTTTTCCGTGGCATCAAAGCTGTTGATATAAAATAGCTGTGCATAGGCAATTGAGCGTTGACTACGGCCCAAAGCCAAGGTGCGATCAGCTGAGCGATCTAGCTCTTCTAGCGAGGTGCTGCCCTCTTCACCTCCCCGATAACCGAGAAATGCAATTATAATTATTAACAGCCCAAAAATGGCTAAAACAAGCGTCAAGCTCATTTTAATTGAGATATTACTAAGCATGCGATTCATTATGCGGAACAGCTCCAGGGTTAGATTAGTTATTGGCCATCTATATAATCTAGCTAGAGAAATTCCAGCGATATTAGACTAAATTAAATCAACCGTTTTATTTTCAACAGACATGCTATCGGCCAATAGAATCTAGACTTTAGTCTAATTTAGAAAAATTTTAATGCTGCGAGGATTATCACGTCACCGAAGCGTGGATTAGCCAAGCCTCGGTGATGTGACAAAGAAGCGGGTAACGACGGGGCTATTTATCGGGGTGTATGCGAATCCGGTAGAGCACGCAATAAACCACCGGCAGTACAATTAGGGTTAATAGCGTGGCGACACCGAGGCCACCGATCAACGCGACCGCCATGCTGGCGAAGAAGGCATCGCTAATCAGCGGGATCATCCCCAGCATGGTGGTTAACGCGGCCATCGACACCGGTCTAACCCGACTAACCGCCGCCTGCACCACGGCATGGTAGCGGTCTTGATGCAGCGGTAGCTGCACATTGATCTCCTCAACTAGCACAATGGCATTCTTGATCACCATACCGATCAGGCTTAGCGTGCCCAGCAGTGCCATAAACGAAAACGGCATACCCGTGAGCAACAGCGCGCCGACGACGCCAATAATGGTTAATGGCACCAGTGACCAAATGGCCAGCGGTTGGCGGAAGTTATTGAACAGCACCACAGTAAGAATAAACATCATCACGATGCCCAGCGGTAGCGAAGCGAATAGCCCGCTTTGCGCTTCGCCTGCGGTTTCATATTCACCGCCCCACTCCAACCGATAACCCGAGGGTAGATCTATCGCTTCCACTCTAGGGCGAATCTCGGCCAATACACTGGCGGCGGTCACCCCGCTTAACGGGTCAGGTTCGCCGTACACCGCCAGCATGCGCTCGCGATTACGGCGCATAATCAGCGGGTCGGCCGCCTGGGTGGTGATATCGCTGATCACTTGATCGGCGGTGATATAGCGGCTTTGCTCATCACTCCACACGTTAAGTGAGCCAAGGTTATCCACATCGTGACGCTGCTCGGGGATTGCCCGCGCCACTATTGGTATCAGGTCGCTGCCATCGCGATACACACCCACTTGGCTGCCGCTAGTACTCAGGGCAAGAGTGCTGGCCAGGTCTTCACGGGAGACACCCAACCTGCGCGCGGTATCCTCAAGAAAGACGGGCTCAATCACCTGCACGCGGTTACGCCAACTGGTGCGCACGCTGGTCATGTGCGGCGTATCACGGAACATGGCCTCTACCTGGTCACCCAACTGGCGTAGCACCGCTGGATCGCTGCCGTAGAAGCGTGCCTCTAGTTTGGCTTTTGGCGCGGGGCCAACTTCTAGCGGGGCGATTTTATAGTCGATATCGCTATGATCGCGCTCCAGCACTTTCTCAACGTCGGCCATGCGGTCGTGCTGGGTCGCTTTATCGTCGGTTTCGACAATCAACTGCGCATAGCTTGCGTAGCGGTCTTCCGGCGAATAAGTCAGGGTAAAGCGCTGCGCCCCGCCGCCCACGGTGGTAGTCAGGTGACGAACCCCCGGCATCTCCATCACGCTCTCTTCCAGCTCGCTAACGCGGCGCTGGGTTTCGAGGATATCGGTGCCCTCCGGGGTGCGGTAATCGACAAAAAAGATCGGCGTATTCGAGGCCGGAAAAAAGGCATTCTTAACCGAACCAAAGCCGACCACCGCACCCGCCAACACCGCCACCATCAACGCCAAGGTTAACCAGCGCCAACGAATACCAGCGATAATCACGCGGCCTACAAACCGATAAACCACACCTTTGTAGGGATCCTCCTGACCGTCACCGGGAGCAACATTGCGGAAAAACAGCTTGAAATAGAACGGCGTTAACGTCAGCGCCGTGATCCAGCTCAGCAGCAGTGAGTAGAGCAGCACGAAAAATAGCGAGCCGATAAACTCACCGGTGGTGTCTGGCGATAAACCGATGGGCGCAAAGGCCGCAATCGCGATCAGCGTAGCCGCCAGCAAGGGCCAGGCGTTTTGGCTAACCACTTGGTGCGCTGAATCACGGATACTTTGACCCCGCTTAAGCCCCACCAGCATGCCTTCGGTAACTACAATGGCGTTATCCACCAACATGCCGAGGGCGATAATCAGCGCCCCCAGCGAGATTTTTTCGAGCTGCAGACCTTGAAAGCGCATTAGCATAAAGGTGCCGACAATGGTGATCAGTAGGATAAATCCCATCAACAGGCCACTGCGCCAACCCATAAATAGCATCAGCACCACGATGACAATGGCTACGGCCTGCAGCAAACTCATTAAGAAGCCCGACACCGCTTCATCGACCACCTGAGGTTGGTCGTAAACGACGTTCAACTCCATGCCGAGTGGCGTGCGGGTTTGCAGTTCAGCCAGACGCTGCTGTAGCCGTTCCCCCACTTCAACCACATTGACACCGCTTTCAAAAGAGACGCCCAACGAGATCGCCGGCCTACCCATATCGCGGTAAAGCTGCTGGGGCTGCTCCGCCAGTTCGCGGTATACATCGGCAATATCGCTTAGCCGCACCAGTTCGCCATCGCCCTCGCTGACAATCAGCGCACGCAGATCTTCAATATTCGCTGCGCTGCCCGTCGGCGTGATACGGAAACGACGGCCATCCTGTTTAAGATGTCCTGAATCCGCCACGGCATTCTGAGTCTCAAGCAACTGCTGCAGGCGAGAAAGGGGGATATTGAGTGCACGCAGGCGCTCGCGATCAACTTCAATATAGATGCGCTCTTCGTGCTCCCCGCTCAGAGATACCTTCGCGACCCCATTAACCAGCGCAAGTTCGCGTTTGAGAAAGTCAGCGTGATCCGCAAGATCCGGCATGCTATAGCCATCGCCGGTCAGGTTGACCATAAAGCCAAATACATCGCCAAAATCGTCGTTAACGCGGGACTGACTCGCACCTGGCGGTAGCGCAGCCTGGGCGTCCTGCACTTTACGGCGCAGCGAATCCCACAGTTGCTCAAGCTCTTCGCTTTGTACCGTGCTATAGAGCTCAACGGTGATTTGCGATAGGCCATCGGAGCTCACCGAGCTTACCCGCTTGATTGACGACATCTCCTGGATCGATTCTTCTAGCGTCGAGGTGACTTCCTGCTCGACCTCTTCAGGCGTCGCACCGGGGTACTGCGTGGTGATAAGCGCATTGCGGATAGTAAATTCGGGGAACTCCAGCTGCCCCATGCCTAAAAATGATAGCGCGCCGCCCGCTAGCAGCACCACGGTCATTAAATAGCTGGCGGCGCGGTGGCGTAAGAAGTAGTCGACCATATTAAAGCCCCTGCTCTTTTTCCCACGGCGTCACCTTGGTGTCCGTGGTTAAGCGGTGGGCTCCAGCTGCCACAATACGGTCGCCCGCTGATAAATCACCGGTAATTTCAAGCCCCTGAGAGGTTAGGGTACCTACCTCAACCGGCACCGCCTCGACGCTTTGGGATTCAATAAAGCGCCAAACCTGGGCCTGGTCGGGGTTATCGCCTGAATAGCTCACGGCGTCTGGAGGAAGGCGCCAAAGCGGAACAGCTTGACCGGATTGTAGAGTGCTTAAATCCAAGCGCACGTTAGCACTCATGCCATCCAACAGGGTGATATCGTCCGGCTGGGGCAGCGTGAGCGTGACTTCATAAGCCAGGCTCTGCGCACTGGCCTGAGTGGTATAGGAGGCTAGCTGGGCGAGATAAGGTTTATCGCTATTGCCAAAACGTACTTCAAACGCCAATGCATCCCCGAAGGGCGCTCCATTGCTGCGTGGTATGCGTTGCACGATCTGTTCGGGCAGATGAAAGACCACGTCTAGCTGCCCTGGCTGCTGGATCACCGCGACCGTCTCCTGAACCTGCACAATCTGGCGGTTATCCACCGGTACTTGGGCTATCACGCCGTCGTAAGGGGCGCGTAGCTTGGTATGTTCGACCTGCTCTTGGGCCTGCTCAAACGTGGCTCGCGCGGCCCGCCACTCACTCTGCGACTCATCAAACTGGGATTGACTCACCGCCCCACGTTGCAGGGTATAGCGCATGCGTTCCAGGGTTGCCTCGGCTAGCTCCAAGCGTGAGCGGGCGCTATCAAGCTCGCTTTGGACATTGCGATCATCAATGCGGGCGATCACCTCACCCTCGCTCACCTGCTGGCCGGGGCTAACATTGAGCTCCAGCAGTTCCCCGGCCATGCGAAATGACAAATTGCTGCGCGTAGAGGCTTCCACCCGCGCCGGAAACTGCCGCAAGGCCGCGGCATTGGCTGACTGCAAGGTGATCAACTTTACTGGCCGTGTGGTATCTGCTGACTGCGCCTGGGGTTGCTCGCAGCCCGTTAGCACGAGCAGGGCCAGTATGACGGGCAGTGAACGAAGAAAAGTAACGGGCACGAGTGGCTCCTTGATGGCGGACAGTGCGGATTTTCAAACCGGCCTTCAGAAAATAAAGTCAGTAACATACACTTCACTGACATTCATGAATGTCAGTGAAGTGTATAATAATCACCAACTGGCGACTTTGCTATCCATCGCTGCCAAAATACTGCGAATTTTATTAATAGGAGCCGCTATGTCCCGTCGTAAGGCTGACGCTGAGCGTACCCGCGAGGCGATTCTTGACGCTGCGGAAGCCACCTTTATGGCTCAAGGCGTTTCACGTACTACGCTGGCACATATCGCCCAAGCGGCCGGGGTGACCCGGGGGGCGATCTATTGGCACTTTGAGGATAAAGCAGCGGTCTTTGATGCATTATTGGAGCGAGTACGTATTCCACTTGATGAAATCGTTGATGATGCGGTACAGCAGCTAGGCGCGACACCGATCGAATGCCTGCACGATATTGCCCAACGATCACTCGCCGGCATTTGTCACGATTTACCGCTGCAGCGAGCAGCCACTATCGTGCTACACCGCTGCGAGAAATTGGAAGATGAGCACCCAAGGATCTGCATGATCACTCGACTTTCTGAGCATGCAGAGGCACAGGTAGAGCATTTGTTTGAACAGGCACAACTAGCCGGCACTTTACGCGCTAACCTAACCCCAGCCAGCGCCCGACGACAATTTCATGGCTTTTTGATTGGTGTCTGTTTTGACTGGCTACAGGATCCCCAGCAGCATTCTCTGGCCGATGAGAGCAGCGGTATCGTGGAAACGTTAATGCGTGGTTTATTCAGCACTCAAACGGCATGAGGCTAGACCCAAGCTTAAGGCGCTGATAACTATAGACATGGGCATTTAAAAACTATGTTTAGATCAATTGCTCGGGGGTATTTCTTCCCCCTTTTGCTCTCAGCATCTTTAATCTAAAGTCACGTCGCGAGGGGCAATAAAATGCTCAACCAATGCATCGCTCATCGGTACGTTAAGCGTAATTCCTTTTCCAGGTAGCGGCTGCTGAAACCAGCGTTGGTAAATCAAAGGCATCTCAGAGCTGGTATAAATCTCCGTGAGGGCTTTATTCACATGCTCAGCAAAATCGTTATCCCCTCGTCGCACCATAAAGCCTAACGGCTCTGTCTTGCTTATGGCTTCTTCGGAAAGCGCGTAAGCGTCAGGGTGATCGGACTCAGCAATCATTGTGCTCAGTAATATATCATCCATCGCGAAAGCCGCTACGCGCCCATCAGCGACTAAATCAAACGCTTCCTGCAATGTCTCTACTGGCACGACCGACAAGTTCAGCTGCCGTTCTCGATTTACCTGATTGATTTGGCTGACATTGACGGTGCCACGCGCCACGCTCACGCTACGCCCGGCCAAGTCTTCCAGAGTGGTAAACTCGCTCGTTTTCAGTGCCACATAGCGCACCGACACAAAGAAGTGGCTAAGTGCAAACTGCGCGCTCTGCCGCCGCTCTTGGGTATTCGTACTGGCATTACACTCAATATCGATATCGCCGCTATTGAGGAGTTGTACCCGGTTACTTGGCGTACGAGGCACATACACAATATCAAGGGAGGGAAGCCTCAATTGTGTTGCTAATCGTTGGGCCAGGCGCTGACAGATATCAATGGAATAGCCCACTACATTGCCTTGCTGGTCTTCATAAGAGAATGGCGCCGTATCACCATAGCCAACACGCAACGTGCCTGTTTTCTCTATGCGCTCAAGCGTATTAATAACGGTGGTGGCGTGTGCGTTTACTCCCGCTAGCATCACTACCATTCCCAGTAAGCTACCCCAGCGAAACAAGAAACTCCTGCGCATTAAACACCTCATCTATTCCACGTGCTGTTCGGGATTGGCGAAGATAGCGGCAAGCTTTGGTCCAAGCGGCAGGTTCAACACGCGACCATCAGGCGGGAGTGGCTGTAAAAACCACTTTTCATACAAGTTTTGAATGGTGTCACTCTGATAAATATCGCGCAGCTCTTTATTAACCATCTCAACAAAAACAGGGTCGTCAGGCGGCATCATTATGCCGTACGGCTCAGCGCTACTTAAGGTTGCTTGAGAAATATGAAAAGCAGCAGGCTCAGTGGCTGATGACACTAACCCTGCCAGCAAAATCTCGTCCATCACAAACGCGGATGCCTGTCCTGAAGCCACCATAGCAAACGCTTCTTCATGATTACGGCTTAGCATTACCGATATATTCAGCCTCTCGGTGCGATTGAGTTCGTTGAGCTGGGCAATATTGATAGTGCCCGTTGTTGACACCACACTGCGGCCCGCCAAATCCTGCACACTGTCCATATGCTGCTCGGCGAGGGATACATAGCGTGTCGCGGTCAGAAAATGAGGGTATGAAAAAGCGGCTTGGCGGCGACGTTCAGGGGTGTTGGTGGTTACGCCACACTCGATATCCACTTCGCCATTACGCACTAATATAAATCGATTAGCAGGCGTTACCGGCACGTAATTTATCTTAAGATCACCCAAGCCCAATGTTTCTTCCAGGCCTTCGATGACGTTTAAACACAGGTCAATCGCGT
The DNA here is from genome assembly GCF_018612805.1 of Halomonas sp. ISL-56. NCBI lineage: Bacteria > Pseudomonadati > Pseudomonadota > Gammaproteobacteria > Oceanospirillales > Halomonadaceae > Halomonas > Halomonas sp. ISL-56. The sequence continues at coordinate 94,075 of NZ_JAGGRO010000012.1, forward strand.
AACCTGTAGGCTGGTCGTTTACCAGGTAGGAGAAGGGCACTTCGCTGGAACGATGGCCGACAGCAATCTCACCAGCCGATGCAATACGCGACAAAGTAGGCGAGGCGGCGACCTGCTCATTAGCGGCGGCACCTTGCCACATCGCACTACTCACTAATACCGCTACTAGCCACTTCATAGGCTTACCTTTTTTCGATGATCCCAGAATCCATTGTCATCCCTGCGGCATAGTGCATACAGCGATCGCGCCCTTTCGCCTTGGCCGCATAGAGCGCCAGATCTGCGTGACGAAGCAGATCGTGGCTATTGCGACCATCGACTGGCGCGGTGGCAATGCCAACACTTACGCCAATGTTAATTTCCTGGCTATTAAACTGATACGGTTCACGCAGGGTAGACACAATCGCTTCTGCCAGCACCTTTGCCTCATTGGTGGCGCTACCCACGACGCGTTGAATGATGGCAAACTCATCGCCGCCAAGGCGCGCCACCAAATCATTATGGGTAAGTAGCCCCTGCACCCGCTGACTGACTTCAACGAGCAGAGCATCACCCGCCGCGTGGCCTAGGCTATCGTTAACTGCTTTAAAATGGTCAAGATCAAACAACAGGACATTAAATACGTCGCCTTGAAGCAGTGAGTGCACAGCAGTTTTTAACGCGTTATTTAATTGCACGCGGTTGGGCAATTTGGTTAGCTCATCATGATGAGCAAGGTGCTGAAAGCGTAGCGCTTCGTCTTTAACTTCAAGTAAGTGTTCACGCTCAATGACTTTTTTGCGAAGCCCATCTATGGCCTTTGCCATCCGGCCGATCTCATCGTTACGATCAGTGTAAGGTGTACTGCTTGCGGTCTGATTTTTAGCGATGTCAGTGAGCGACCTAATTAATACCGGCACAGGGGTAAATAACTGACGCATTAAAATAGTCACTAACAGGGCTGTTGCGATCAACACCACCAACAGCGCCATAAATGCTTTGCTGATCAGATCATTACGCATCTGATACAACCCTTCTTTCTGGCCTATAGTAGCCACTAAAACGCCCAATAATTGACCATCAGCAGTCACAATGGGCAGCGAACTAATAAAATGCTCTGCATCACCAACCTGGGCAAAGCCTACATAAAAATCATCAGCTTCTTCGCTGTTTTCCCATGAACTGACCGTCAGGCTAGCTGTCGGATCTGATGGTGGATTTAGCGCATCCGCCACTACATCAAGTGAACCATCCGACGACTTGGTCAATAGCCAAACATTGTTGCGTGTTTGTGCACTGGCCAGCGCCAATACGTCCACCGGACTAAACCCCGTTTCCAGAACGGACTCCTCATCCCCAATGGGACGTTCGGAGATAATCTGCGTGACCTGACCAGTACCATCTGTCTTAACCGCCACTGAGGTATAAATACGCCTAATAGTCGCACTCACTATCTGGGCATTCACCTGCGCTTCGCGCAACCACTGCTCCCGCGCCCCACGTTCAACCATAAAAAACCCCGACAGCGCCCCCGTTAAATACGCAAACAACACGCCCATCAGCATAAACATCACCACCTTACCTACCAGGGTATGATGCCAAGGAAGTTTAGCCGCAGGCAGTGACGCATTCCTATGCTGGGGTTCTGGCATGTACTCCGGTTCCTTTATGGCTATAGCTACAGCAGGCCTATCTAGTGTAATTGCGATGAGCAGTTGCTTCTTCGACTGGTTTTTTTTGACCACTCTATTGCTTCGCTAAGCGTATAAAATCATTTAGGCTTTAATCACTAAAGTATCATTAAAAAGAGCGGGCATGTCTTAAAAACATTACAAGCGAAATCATTCTTATTGATCTAGGCTTTTTGGCATATCTCTTGCTATGTAAGTAGCTAACAGCAAGTAGCTAACAGGTTCGCTTATCTATGTTAGGAGGTCATGATGCACCAGTCTGATTACCCGCTCAGAGAGGTTCCTATCGGCGCCCGCAAAGGCCTGCTTTCCACCTCAGCGGTACTGCTCGGCTTTACGTTTTTCACCGCCACCATGTGGGCCGGCGGCACGTTAGGCCAAGCCTTTCCGATTGGCCAACTGCTATCGATCATTCTAATCGGCAATTTACTGCTGGGGGCTTACGCGGCAGCACTTGCGTATATCGCTTGTAAAAGCGGGCTTAATTCAGTGCTGATGGGGCGCTTTTGCTTTGGCGAGAAGGGCAGCAAGCTGTCTGATTTCATTCTCGGATTTACCCAGATCGGCTGGTACGCCTGGGGCACCGCGACGATTGCGCTAGTGTTAGTACGCACCACCGGGATGCCTGAATGGCTGGAAATCCCCTTAATGGTGCTATTTGGTTTCGGTTTCTGCGTGACGGCCATGATTGGCTATAAAGGTATGGACTGGCTCTCCCGCTTTGCCGTCCCTGCCATGATGCTATTTATATTAATCAGTCTGTTTACTGGGCTGGTGGATGTGCGTGGCTTCGCGGGATTGAGCCAGCAAACGCCGACAGAAAGCATGAGCGTGGCGGCGGCGATTACCGTCATCATCGGCACTTTTATCAGCGGCGGCACCCAGGCGACTAACTGGAGTCGTTTTGCCAAGACGCCGAAAATCGCCGTCATTGCCACCATGGCGGCCTTTTTTGTGGGCAACGGTTTAATGGTACTGACTGGCGCCCTGGGCACCATGATTTACCAGCAGGCGGATATCGTGGATGTGTTGATCGCTCAGGGCTTTGTCACCATCGCCGTGCTGATGCTGTTTTTAAATATCTGGACAACCCAGGACAACACCATTTACAACTTCGCCGTGGCGGGCTGCAACTTGCTACGTACCGAAAAGCGCCGCTTAGTGACGGTAGGTGGGGCGGCCATTGGCACCGTGTTGGCGGTGGGCGGCATGTATAACCTTCTTATCCCATTTTTAGTGTTACTCGGCACCTTTATCCCACCCATGGGTGGCGTCATCATGGCGGACTTTTGGCTTAAACATAAAGGCCGCTACCCGTCGCTTTCGTCCGCTGCGCTACCCGATTTCAATCGCCGGGGGTTAGCTGCGTATGCGCTGGGGGCTGGAGCTGCCTACGTCTCCCCGTTACTCCCCCCGCTGGTGGGTGTCGCGGTGGCCGCGGGAAGCTATGCCGTGCTGCTGCGTTTAAACCACGCTACGCTGAGCGATACGCTTCCCTCTACTGCTAAACAATAAGTGAGCCGTTTTTTATATGCCTATGCAGATCATTAACGCCCGTCTTCGCCAGCGCCCTGAGCTTTATCGTATAGATATCGAAAACGGCACGTTCACTGCGATTACCGCCCAGGAGGCGCCGCAAACCGCGAGCGAAGGGCAAATAGATGCGGGCGCCAAACTCGTTTGTGCGCCCTTTATCGAGCCGCATATTCATTTGGATGCCGCCCTTACGGCAGGCGAGCCTAGCTGGAACCAGAGCGGCACCCTATTTGAAGGCATTGAGCGCTGGGGCGAGCGTAAGCCGATGCTCACCGAAGCGGATATTCGCGAGCGCGCCCTGAAAACCTTAAACCTGCTAATCGGCAACGGCGTTCAGTTTGTGCGCACCCACGCCGATACCAGCGACCCCAGCCTGATCGGCATCAAAACCCTGTGCGCCTTGCGCGATGAGCTAAAGGATAAAATCGATATCCAGGTAGTCGCTTTCCCACAGGATGGCCTGCTCTCCTACCCCGGCGGCGACAAACTGCTGGAAGAGGCGCTGGAAATTGGCGCCGATGTGGTTGGCGGCATTCCCCATTTCGAATACACCCGCGAGCTGGGCGTCGCTTCCATGAAGCGGGTCATCGAACTGGCGATCAAGTATGACCGTTTGGTGGATGTTCACTGCGACGAGATCGACGATCCCAATTCGCGCTTTCTCGAAGTATTAGCCTGCGAAGCACTATTTAACGATCTTGGCAGCCGCGTTACCGCCAGCCATACAACGGCCATGCACTCTTATGATAACGCCTACTGCTCCAAGCTATTCCTGCTGCTCAAGCGCTCGGGCATTAACTTTGTCTCCTGCCCCACCGAAAGTATTCATTTGCAGGGGCGTTTTGATACCTATCCGAAACGGCGCGGCGTAACCCGGGTAAAAGAACTCAACGCAGCGGGTATCAACGTCTGTTTTGCCGAGGACTCCATCTTCGACCCCTGGTACTCGCTAGGTAACGGCAAGCTGCTACGCACGCTGGATTTTGGCCTGCATATCTGCCAAATGATGGGCTATCAGGATTTCAGCCAAGCGCTTTCTCTGATCACCGACAACAGCGCCCGCACAATGAATATCGAAGCGCGTTACGGCATTGAGGTAGGTAAACCCGCTAGTTTCAACCTGTTAGACGGCGAAGATGACTACAGCGTGCTGCGCACCCAGGGCGAGGTGCTGCTTTCGGTGCGCCATGGCGACATCATCATGCAGCGCACGCCCGCAAAGATTACGACACCCCAGTGGCTTGGCTAATGCACCAACGGCACGTTAGATTAACCATTTAACTGTCCAATGTTAGCAACGAGTATTAATAACCGGGGGAACCACAATGGGCATAGAGACCGTTCGCCAGTTTTTTGCCGAGCACGCGCCGGATATAAAAATCGAAGAACTTGATACCAGCACCGCTACGGTGCAGTTGGCCGCCGACGCCCATGGCGTCGCCCCAGGCCAAATTGCCAAAACCCTGGCATTCAAAGTCGGTGAAAAGCCGCTATTGATTGTCGCCAGTGGCGATGCGCGTATCGACAACCGCAAGATTCGCGACACCTTCGGCGGTAAGGCTAAAATGCTCGATGCTGAAACCGTCATGGAACTCACCAGCCACCCGGTCGGCGGCGTTTGCCCCTTCGGCCTCGCCACAAACCTGCCGGTTTACTGCGATGAGTCGCTCCACGCCTATGACGAAGTCCTCCCTGCGGCGGGCTCATCCAATAGCGCCGTACGTCTAAGCCCCAAGCGACTGGCCGAGCTAGTCAATGCAGAATGGGTGGATGTATGTAGGTTGCCAGAGAGTGATTACTTACTCAGCTCTCAAGCCAACGCCAAACATTTAGAGACATCAATTGAGCAATACCATTCTGGGCAAACAAAACAATGCCCATTAATGGATGAGCAGCAGTTTAAGAATCGGTAGTTCTCAATCCAGTTCTCCACCTTTAACTGAGCAGCTTACGTTTCAACAAATCGCTTATTATTCATCATGCCTTCAAAACAGAAGCTCGCTTAATTTAAAATACGAAGCGAGCTAACACCCACACGCTACAGGCACTGCATTCAACAAGCTTCCCTGTGGCGTACCTGTTTGGATGGGGTGTTGATCTCGACGCCAAAAATCCAACCCTCCGAGCAACTCTTTTACCTGCAGCCCAGCACTTGCCATCTTCCAAGCACCTTTGGTTGAGCCATTGCAGCCAATGCCATCGCAGTAAGCGATATAGACCAACGTATTATCTAGTTCAGCCAAGCGCTCTGGTGTCATTTCCTTGTGCGGTAGACTTATCGCCCCAGGAATATGTCCGGCACAGTAGTGTTCAAAACTGCGGGTATCGATCACGACAATGTCGCTAATGCCATTAGCCAAGTCCTGCGCCACATCCCAGGCATCGGTGTGATAACAAAGCTTGTCGTACATCGCGGTGGCCATGGAGGCAGGCTTTACAGGAGGAAATGCCAGCACTGCAGATTGATGCTCATTGCTCATCGTTTTCCCCTTATTTCACGTCCAGCAAATAACCATAAAACGCGGTATTGCGCTGCCAGCCTAACGATTCATAAAGGCGCTGGGCACGCTCGTTCTCTACCTGCGTCATTAATATCAAACGTGCGACGCCGTGATCGTGGGCTAGCTGAGTGGCGGCTTCCATTAACGCTCGTCCCGTGCCTTTTTCACGGCAGTCGGGTAGCACAAAGAGATCATTCAGCGTCCAGCGCGCATTTAAGCCCACCGTGGAAACCCCAGGGTAAAGCTGCACAAAGCCAGTGAGTTCTCCTGCACTGGTTTCGCTCACCAAAATAAACGAGTCCCCGAGTCCCATGCGCTGGCGCAGAAAATCACGCGCCGCCTGAATATCACTCTGTTGTGCATAAAACTGGCGATAGCCATCAAGTAATGCACTAAGAGGTTCTAAGTCACTGAGTACTGCCGAACGAATGTTAGCCATAACGGATGCTCCTTGAGTGTGGTGATTAACCCCAGCTTGCCGCTATAGTGGTCTACGATAAAGAGCCACTTATGGCTAAATTGAGAGAACCAGTGAAACGACGAGACGCTGCAAGCGACTGGGTAGTGGAAGCGTTAGCACTCAGGCTAAACACGCATGAAGCTGCCACGCTTGTTCGGAAGCTCTATGGCTCGCTTAAAGAGTGGATTCAACACGGTGAGCTAACGGCAGGGGATGCGCTGCCCTCTTCCCGCCACTTGGCCCGCGCTTTGGGTGTTAGCCGCAATACGGTGCTGGCCGCCATGGATAGGCTACTGGCGGAAGGATTGCTGATTTCCCGCCAGGGGGCGGGGCTCTATGTGGCCGACCTACCCACGCTGTTAACCAAGACCGAGCTTCCACCGCATTCGCCGGTTCGCTACTCAACGCGGGGCAACAAGCTGTTAGCGCTGAGTGGAACGTTAAGCCAGGGACATCGCGCCTTTGCCCCAGGCGTCCCGGCACTCGACCTGTTTCCCCGCGAGCAGTGGCAGCGCCTGTTGCGTCGTCATTACTATCACGCACAGACAGCATGGATGGATTATCAAACCAATGGCGGGCTACCTGAACTGAAAACGGCCCTTTGTGATTATCTGCGGCTTTCCCGTGCCGTGCGCTGCCAGCCGGAGCAGATCGTGATTACCCAAGGCGCCCAGCAGGCGTTTGAACTGATTACTCAACTACTCACCGATCATGGTGATTCTGTTTGGATGGAGGAGCCGGGTTACGGCGGCGCCCAGGCCTGTTTTTTGGCGTCAGGCTTAACGGTAACGCCGATTCCCGTAGATCGAGAAGGGCTAAATCCTTCACTCGCTCCCGCGAATGCGACAGCACCTCGGCTTATTTATGTCACACCCTCCCACCAATACCCCAGTGGCGTTACCATGCCAGTTCCCAGACGGCTGGCATTACTTGAGCACGCTTCCCGCACCGGCAGTTGGATCATTGAAGACGATTACGACAGTGAGTTTCGCTACGATACACCGCCCACACCTTCGCTACAGGGGCTCGCGGAGCAGACATCGGTTATCTATGTCGGCACCTTCAGTAAAGTGCTCTATCCCGGCTTACGTTTAGGCTATCTAGTACTCCCCATCACGCTCGCCGAAGACTTTAGGCACGCCCATGCGCGATTGCACCGCGAAGGTAACTACCCCGTACAATCAGCGCTTGCTGAATTTATTGCCAACGGGCACTTTACACGCCACATCACCCGCATGCGGACTGCTTATCGTCAACGACAGGCGTGCTTACGAACGGCATTAGCGCCTGCGGTAGCCAAAGGGCTTGAGCTTTCTGATGGTCATGCCGGTATGCATCTGTTGGCCAGGCTCAATACCCGTGCGCAAGAAGACCAGCTCGTTGAGCGCGCTGGCAAAGTGGGCATTACCCTTTCGCCACTTTCTCGCTATTACCTCTCTGGAAACAAACATTCAGGTTTAGTGCTTGGCTATGCAGGTTCAACGGAATACGAGCTGATGGAGGCAGGTAGATGGCTAAGCGACGCTTATTTGGCAATAAGAGATGACTCATAATCATTACCTTGATAAACCAAGACCCACCCTGCCATAAATGGATGCACTTGGCGTATTCTCTGGAAGCATTCCTGTAGTAGTGTATCTTTCTTTACAGGCTTATCTATTCACCAAACGCAAAGGGGACAACACGTTCCCAATGGGGTCAACGTGGTTCAATCTCTTTCTTCGCACACAGAATCCCGCGCCTCACGATGTAAAGCATGGAGCGTGCATATATTTACCGCCAGTGGTGTGCTGCTCGGTACAATGGCGTTGCTCGCACTGGTCGACGATAACCCGGTTGCCTGCCTTCTGTGGCTAGGCGCCGCGATGATGATCGATGGTATCGATGGCACCCTGGCGCGTAAGTATGAAGTGAAGGCCATACTGCCCCATTTCGATGGTTCAACCCTCGATATGGTCATCGACTATCTGACCTGGGCCTTTATACCCGCCCTATTTATTTACTACTTTATTGAATTACCGCCCTATTTAGGGCTGCTATCGGTGTTTATTATTCTGTTGTCATCGATGTTCTGTTTCTGCAATACCAATATGAAAAGTCGGGATAATTACTTTGTTGGTTTTCCTGCCGCTTGGAACATCGCCGCCGCCTATTTTTATATTCTCGATTTCCCACCGTTCGTCACCTTTGCCACTATCGTACTGCTGGCCATTCTCACCGTGACTAAAATGAAGTTCCTCCACCCATTTCGGGTGCGCCAGTTCATGCCGCTCAATATCGCCGTCACGCTGGTGTGGTGTGTATGCGCCACATCACTGGTGTTATCCAGCCCCGAGCACGCTCTATGGGCACTGTGGGGGTGGGGCATTACATCGGTTTATTTTATCGGCATGTGCCTATGGCGTACCGCCCAGGAATGGTTTGATTAGGGCCTGTTTAAGAAGCGAGTAGCTGATGACCAACGACTTTATCGCCCCTGACGGGCATCCTCGCTGCCAGTGGTGTGGCGGCGCACCAGAGTTTCTGCCCTACCATGATAACGAGTGGGGCTTTCCGGTAGACGACGATCAGCGGCTGTTCGAGAAGCTGTGCCTGGAGAGCTTTCAGTCAGGCTTAAGCTGGCGCACGATTCTCAACAAACGCGAGAATTTTCGCGCCGCCTTTCACCACTTCGATTTCCACCAAGTCGCTCGCTTTGGCGAAGACGACGTGCAACGTTTACTTCAAGACGCGGGGATTATTCGCCACCGTGGAAAAATCGAAGCAACCATCAACAACGCCCAACGTGCAAAGGAAATGGTCGAGCAGGAAGGCTCATTGGCGGCGTTCTTCTGGCGCTATGAGCCAACCGAGTTAGCAGAGCCACAAACCCAGACTACCTCGCCCGAATCCGTCGCCCTTGCCAAGGAGTTAAAAAAACGCGGCTGGAAATTTTTTGGCCCCACCACCGCGTTTGCCTATATGCAGGCCATGGGGCTGCTTAATGATCACACGGAAGGATGTGTCGTTCGCGAACAAGCAGCTCGCGCCCGAGAAGGATTTGTGCGGCCATCTGATCGACAAAAAACCACCGCCTAGCAAGCCAGGCGGTGGGCAAATGTAACCTCAAAAGAATAAATGACATTATCCGATATGAGCTGAAACTTTAGGGCATTAACACGCTATCAATCACGTGGATAACGCCGTTCGCCTGCGCTACATCGACGACCGTGATATTGGCACTGTTACCCTGAGCATCCATGACCATCAAGTTGTTGCCGTTGCGCATAACGGAGAGATACTCACCTTGCACGGTTTTAAACGCTACCGTGCCGTCATTCTCCATTACCTGTTCTAACAATACTTCTCGGGTCAGATTGCCAGGCACCACGTGGTACGTTAATACGGTTTGTAACTGCGCTTGGTTTTCAGGCTGTAGCAACATATCCACGGTGCCATCGGGAAGTTTTGCGAAAGCATCATCAATGGGGGCAAATACGGTAAAAGGGCCTTCGCCTTGCAGCACATCAACCAGTTCAGCCGCTTGAACGGCGGCGACGAGTGTTTCATGGTCACCCGAATTCACCGCATTTTCGATGATATTGCGCTCAGGAAGCATGCTAGAGCCGCCTACTGTGGTGGGGCCATGAGCAGCAACAGCTACACTCGTGTATAGGGCAGCGGCACAAAGGCTAGCAGTAAGAAGTTTAAGTTTCATTGGGGCATCTCCTGGTTGTTGTTAACAGAGCTCAACAATGCAAGCTCACTAACACTTACGGCGCCAGGTAGCGAGTGGATGCAACTATCTCAACAATATTTATTCACCGCTGAGACCTCTCCTATTGCCTTCAACGGCTGACTCACCAAGACTGACGATTCGGTTTACTGTGCAGAGATGCCTGAATGCTAGATGCTACGCAACGCCACCAATATCTTGTTGAGCAACTAAACGGCTGCGCCCAGGGCGACCGCAGCGCATTCGAGCGCCTCTATCGTGTCTCCAGTGCGCATCTATATGCTCAGTTGCTGCGTATAGTAAGAGATGAAGGTGCCGCACAGGATTGTCTGCAACATGTGTTTATCAGAGTCTGGCATGCTGCCGATCAATACGACGCCACGCGAGCCAAGCCAATGACCTGGCTTTCCACACTCGCCCGCAATATTGGCATCGACTGGCTGCGCCGCCAAAAGCCCCAGGACACCACCACCGATGAACCTTTATTGGCTACCCTGTTAGGCACCGACGATCCTGAGGATGACAGCATCAGTCATCAGCAAAACGCTAAACTTAAAGACTGCCTTGATACACTCAGTCGCCATCAGCGTCAGTTAATGGAGATGGCCTATTTTCAGGGCATGACTCACAGCGAGCTTGCTAACTCTCTGTCCCAACCGCTGGGCAGCGTCAAAAGCTGGATCCGCCGTGGACTTGAGAGGTTAAAAACATGTCTAACCAATGGGATTTAAGCGACCCTGACGACCGCCACTTAGCGGCTGGCGAGTACGTGCTGGGCGTATTGGATAGCGATCAGAAAGCACGCTTTGAAGCGCTGTTGGCTGTCAGCCATGACCTACGTAATGACGTGGAAGATTGGCGGGAATATCTGCACTTATTCAACGAACAGTTGGATCCTAAGACACCGCCCAAGGAGGTCTGGCAGCGCATTACCCAGGCAACTGGGGCCTCGCCTCTGCGCTGGTGGCAACGCCTGGGCGCATGGCAGGCCATGGCGGCCAGTTTTGGGGTCATTGCGGTAGCGCTGGGCCTTCTTTGGCAACAAGCTGAACTGACCCTACCATCACAGGGAGAGGCGGTCTTCGTTGTTCAGGACGAATCACGCACGCCAGGCTGGATCATTAGCGCGACTCAAGAGGGAGAGCTGATCGTGCAAGCGGTTCAACCGACCCAGGTCGACAGCGAACAGACCGGTGAACTATGGTTGATCGCCGATGGCACGCCCATTTCGCTTGGCCTATTACCTGATCAAGGTAGTCATCGCCTGGAGCCCAGTGCCGAGCTGCGCGCACAGCTATTCAGCGCCGATTTAGCCGTCAGTGTTGAGCCCCTGGGAGGCGCCCCAGGAGGCCAGCCAACCGGCCCGATTATCGACCATGGCCGTTTGACGCCGGTGGCGGGCAGCAACATCATCTTTTGATAATAAGTTGCTTTTATTCGTTCCAAATAAGTCACTTATCATGAGGCGCCAGATCAGCGAAATCTAAAATTACTTTCTGGCTACTCGGGCAAAGCGCCATCTCGATAGCTTGGCGCCACTCTTGGCTGGGAAAGACTTGATAATTCGGCAGCTCTGTCTGGCCTAAAAGGCCCCAGATAGCTAAGAATTTACGCTGCCAGGTTTCTGCAGGCATTCCGGCCAAACTATCGCGCAGGTGGAACCGTTTATAGTGAGCGCCAGGCTTGGACGCCAACTGAATCGCCTGCCCCGTTAATAGCCCATAAGCAATAAACCTCGTTCCCGGTGCCATTAGTTGCAAGATATTTGCCGCAACGGGCCCTCCTAAAGCGTCAAACACGATGTCCGTCTCACGGGCCACAGAGGAGATCTGGGACATATTTTGGATAGATACCGGTTTGATACCAAGCTTTTTCAGGCGGGTAACTCTGCTGTCGGAACGATATATGCCAACGACTTCCTTGGCGCCGTATTGATATGCCCATGCCCCAAGGTATTCAGCACAGTTCGAACCCGCTCCAGTAAGAAGCACACGCTTCCCCTCGACGGGCCACGTTTCAAGCATGGTTAGGGCAGCCAAGGGGTTAATGTAGGCGCGTGCGGCAACGTCGTCAGCAATGGTATCGGGAACGGGCACTGCAAGAGCGGGATCACACTCCACAATCGTCTGCCAGGTACCATCGCCTCGTAATGGAAGCACACGCTTTCCGATCAGGCTGGAATACTCTTGCGGAGCATCAATAACACACCCCACCCCTTCGTAACCAGCGACAGCGGGAAGCCTTACACGGTGTGAATAGGCACCGGTGATGGGAATGAGGTCAGACGGATTAACAGGGGCGTACAACATCCGAACCCTGAGTTTGTCTTCACTGAGGCCTGGGACATCCGATGTTTCCATTTTCAATGTTTCCAGTGGCATTCCGAACGTGCGATAGGTAAGAGCATGACGACGCATGGATACCTCGAAAATGGGAGATTTCGCTGATCAAACGATATGAATCAGATTGAAGGGGGCAAGGATGCGGCCCAACATCGCTTTTGCCTTTATACAGACCCACGCAACCCGTTTATTAGGTAACCCTTGATGTCGATATTGCAAATAGAAGAAAGGCAACTAAGCTGTTACATGTAACACAACAACCAAGAGCTTTCACCATGACTGCCTCCGACATCAATGATCGTGTGCAGAAGCACCGCGCAACGCTTAGGGCGTCTGGGCTGCGCCCTATTCAAATTTGGGTGCCGGATACGCGGCGTCCCGGCTTTAGCGAAGAGATAAAGCGACAGTGCGAAACAGTGGCAAAAGCAGACAATGCTGACCACGATCTACAAGACCTCATGGATGCTACTTTGCTAGATGTGGATGACGAGTGGGAAGTCTAAGGCAGAAAATCACCGAAAGTATGAGGTGGAAAGCATGAGGCGCGGAGATCTGATGACGGTTGCCCCGCCAGGGGAGTTTGGCAAACCGCGCCCAGCACTGGTCATACAATCCGATCAATTCTCTTCCACCGCGACTGTCACCGTGCTCTTGCTTTCAAGCACCCTCATTGATGCGCCACTGATGCGCATTGAGGTATTGCCTACGTCGGAAAACGGCTTGCAAAAGCGATCCCAGGTCATGGTGGATAAACCCATGACGGTAAAACGTGACAAGCTAGGCGAGCCTTTCGGTCACCTCGACGACAGCACCATGGTAATGATTAACCGCTCGCTGGCCCTGTTCCTCGGCTTTGCTTAGAACATCAATTTCCATACCCACAACTCATAAAGGCAGCGCGTATCCCGATTTGACTACGTCCATGGAAACCAGGGTTGTGAACGAGCGCACATTAGGGTGCTCCATCAGCGCCTCCCGGGTGAAGTCTTCGTACTCCTGCAGCGTACGGGTCACCACTATCAAAACGAAGTCCATACTCCCTGTCACGTAATAGCACTGCTGCACGTTGGGGTGCTCCCGCATCCGCTGCTTGAACTCGTCGACATGCTGGTTGCGTTCATATTCGAGATCTACACCGACGATACAGGTAATTGGCAAGCCTAGTGCTTTCGCATCTAGCCGCGCCTCCTCCTGAACAATAACACCCCGCGCCCTTAACCGCTTGAGCCGCCGCTGAACCGCCGCCGCCGACAAACCAACCGCTTGCCCGATACTCTCCCCCGTCACGCGCGTATCGTGCTGGTAAATAGCCAAAATCCGACGATCAAAATCATCCAATTGCTCCGCGGGCCGCTCGCCCGCAGTTTGGTCACTCATTATGCAGTCTCCCCGCAATGGCCCGCTAGGATATGCGGCCAGTAAAAAGGTCTTGCCCGTTAAGCTAACGCAACTCAAGCAAAGACTTAACCATACAGGCGGAGACAACACCATGAGCCAAGTACGCACGATCCTGACCGAGGGCGACCCACGCTTAAGAGCCGCTTCCCAGCCAATAGAAGAAATCACCTCCGATATAGTAAAGGCGATTACCGAACTGCATGCCACGCTTGCCGATTTCAAAGCGCGAACCGGCTTTGGCCGTGCCCTCTCTGCCCCTCAAATAGGCGAGCCGTTACGCATCGTGGCGGTTCAATTGGGAGGCCGCCCGTTTACATTGATCAATCCCGTTATTGTCTGGCGAAGCGAAGAGACGCAACCGGTATGGGACGACTGCATGAGCGTGCCCAACCATATTGCCAATGTTAGGCGCCACGCCAGCATCAGCCTGACTTACCAGGACGATAGAGGCAAAGCCTGCCACTGGAATCGCCTTTCAGCGTCACTGGCCGAACTGATCCAGCATGAGGTAGACCATCTTGATGGTGTGCTAATGGTGGATCGGATAGAGCGCCAGGAGGATTTGCAGCCTATCGCTCACCATGCCGAGCTAATTGCCCCCCAGCGCAGCGAGCACCGCATCAAGCTGGAGCATATTGCCGCTGCCTCCAGACGCATCAACCCCACCTTCCTGGCAACCCCACAGTATCGCTCTCCCTCTCTCGATACCACGTTAAGGGTCGCCATGACACTGAAGGTCGAAACGCTCAACCCCCTGCGCAACTTCAAAGGGCGCGGTGCCGACCATTTTGTTTCCCACCATATTCAGCAAGAGAAGCCTGCTCCGCTGGTTTGCGCCAGCGCCGGTAACTGGGGGCTAGCGCTGGCGCATGCCTGCAAGCAGCACGAGCTGCCCCTCAGCGTCTTTGTCGCTGAAAACGCTAACCCACTCAAAATCGCCGGTATTCGCGCACTAGGTGCGGAGGTCATCAGTGCGGGAGAGGACTTTGATCAAGCCAAACAGGCAGCGGCTCGCTTTGCTCAACAACACGGAAGCTTGTTTGTAGAGGATGGACGACAAGCCGAGATTACCGAGGGCGCAGGCACTATTGCGGTCGAAATGCTCGCCCACGGTGACACATTCGATACGCTGCTGGTGCCCCTTGGGAATGGCGCACTGATAAACGGCGTAGGCCGCTGGTTCAAAGCCTCTTCACCCGCCACCCGGGTGATCGGCATCTGCCCTCAAGGCGCGGATGCCACCTGGCAAAGTTGGAAGCGCAGTACGCTCGTTGTTAATGATCGAGTGGATACCATGGCAGATGGTGTGGCGGTTCGCGCTCCTATTATCGAGGCACTGGAGGATATGCGCGACCTAGTCGATGACATTTGGCTGGTGGACGAAACCAGCATCGAAGACGGCATGCGCCTTGGTCTGGAACATCTGGGGCTGCTACTGGAACCCGCAGGCGCTCTTGGCTTGGCAGCCGCCTATACCATGCGTGATCAGTGGCCTGAGAATGCCCATGTCGCCACCATTCTGACCGGAGCCAATCCTCCTCCAACACTTACCGACTCGTTACTGGCGGCCTTTCCAGCTAACTGAAAGGAACACTACTTACCCTACACCCACTTCATGCGCCTGCGCCTCCTCCACCATCTCGCAAGCAAGCTCCCCCACGGTGCGCACGGCGCTTTCGATAGCAGGCGTTAACGTAAACGCATAGTTCAAGCGCAAACACTGGCGAAACTTGCCCGAGGCTGAAAATAGCGACCCTGGTGCGACGTGGAGGGCTCGCTTTGCCAAGCGTTCGTTTAGGCGCACGCAGTCCACTGCGGCGGGCAGCTCTACCCAGAGCAGAAAACTCCCCTGCGGGTAGCTGATGCCAGACCCTTCAGGAAAATAGCGCTGCACCCAGCTAATCATAATATCGCGCTGGCGCTGATACTGGCGGGTGGCGTAACGGACATGGCGCTCGTAGTGGCCTTTGGCGACGAACTCCGCCACGGCCAGTTGCGGCAGCGTGGCCGAGGCGCCGGTGGAGACGTACTTCATATGCAGCGCCTGATCCCGGTAGCGGCCCGGCGCCAGCCAGCCCACTCTTAGCCCTGGCCCCACTGTTTTGGAAAAGCCGCTGCATAGCATGACGCGGCCATCGTCATCGAAGGATTTCACGGTACGTGGCCTGGGCAGGGTAAATGACAAATCACCGTAGATATCGTCTTCAATAATCGCCACATCAAAACGCTGGGCGATCTGAAACAGTGCCCGCTTGCGTGCTTCAGGCATAGTGTAGCCCAGCGGGTTGTTGTAGGTCGGCGTGACCTGTATTGCCCGGATAGGCCACTGCTCCAATGCCAGCTCAAGGGCTTCCAAACTGATGCCCGTTTGTGGGTCGGTGGGGATTTCCAGCGCTTTTAAGCCGTTGGCCTTGAGAATCTGCATGGTGCCGTAAAAGCTGGGTGAGTCCACCGCCACCACATCGCCAGGCTGGGTGAGCGTGCGCAGCGAAATGGCTAGCGCCTCCTGACAGCCAGTGGTCACCATGATGTCGTCCGGGTGCAGCAAACAGCCAGAGTTAATCGCCAGTCGGGCTACCTGCTGACGAAGCTCGGGGCTACCGCTCAGCTTGTCGTAGTTAAACCCATGCAGGTCATTGCCGCGATGCAGTCCAGCGAGAATTTTCGACAGAGGCCGCAGCGTCTCATACTCAAGATTAGGTATGCCACGGCCTAATAGCAGCCGCTCATCATCCCGTTGGGTGGCAACCAGCTCTAGGACTTGATCCCATTGGGAAATATCAAGCGGGCGTTGGGCAGGCCTTGAGACCGAAGGCAACACCGAGGGCACCCGGCTTGGCAGCACAAAGTAGCCAGACTTGGGACGCGACTCGATCAATGCCACATCCATCAGTTGGCGATAGGCCTCCTGAGCTGTTGAAATGCTGACGTCCAGCTCCTGGCAGACTGCACGAATAGAGGGCAAGCGATCCCCCACGCGGTAAATGCCATGCTCAATACGCTCGCGCAAAATGGTGGCAACTTCTTCATAGCGCGTCATGACAACGACCCTCTCGAAACACAGAAACAATACAGATGCTTATTTATAGCCCATACAGAGAAGAAAAGCACTTCGTCTGTATCCAAAAAATATAAAAACCTATATCTGTATCGTAACGACGTCACTGAGTAATCTTGTAAGGCACACAGCACTCAAGGAGAGTCGCCATGCCACGCATTAGCCTTACTCAGCTTCGCTATCAGTTGCGCTGCCAGTTTCACTCTTATCGTCACTATCGCCGTAGCCGCCGTCAGCTACTGGCGCTGGATGACCGGCTGCTAGAAGATGTTGGTATTACCCGAGAGCAGGCGCAAAAAGAGGGTCATAAAGCTTTTTGGAAACACGCATCTTTTAATAAAAGGGGTCACCATGAAAACCGCTGAGTATTACCTGCTCGACGTTTTTACCGATCAGCCGTTTACCGGCAATCCATTGGCCGTGTTTTTAGATGCTGGAGGACTCGAGACCAGCACCATGCAGGCGCTGGCCAATGAATTGAACTTGGCTGAAACGGTGTTTGTCAGTGCTGCCACTGGCCCGAATCACTATCCGATGCGGATTTTCACACCAACGCGCGAGCTGCCTTTTGCAGGCCACCCGACGGTAGGTACCGCGCATTTACTCGCGGAGCTGAGCCTAGTAAACCGCGCGCAAGGCGTTGTGCTTCACCCCCCTATCGGAGAGCTAGCCGTTAGCTATAACCAAGAAAGGGCAACGTTTACCACTGCCCAGCCCGCGATGTTGAAAGACAGCACGATTGATCGCATCACTGCCGTTGAGCTGTTGGGATTAGACATTCATCAGGTAGTGGGCGATCCGGTCATTGCCTCCTTCGGACTGCCCTTTCATTTAATTGAACTCACTGACGTGGCCGCGTTAGAGAACGTACACATCTCTACGACCACCTGGGCGAGTGCTGTTGTGCCTAGCAGTGCCGAGCAGGTTTATCTGTACGTGATTGAACAACACGACGGGGTAGAGACAGTTGTACGCAGCCGCATGTTTTGTATGCACGCCAGTATTTGCGAAGACCCCGCTACGGGTAGCGCCGCAGCCGCCTTGACCGGCTATTTAGCATCCCTCCAGCCAGACGCCTTGCAGTACAAGATTCATCAGGGCGTTGAGATGGGGCGGCCCAGCGTTATCCGTACCGCCGCCAATGGCGAGATCAAGCCAGGCCTCGTGACGGTGGGCGGTAATGCAACGGTGGTGGGCAAAGGCACACTTTACCTAAAGTGATAGCTAACTATCTAAAAAGCACCTCTCATACCGGTCACCGGTATGAGGGCTTTTGGCTCCTCGGTAATGCGGAAACAACTACTTACCGATGTTCACGGTTCCCGAACCGGTGATGACTACATTACCGTGGGCACCAACACTGCTCAGGACAGCGGCTGGCTTACTGTTTACAAATACGGTAGACGAAACTTCGTGAGTAATCGGGCTACCACAAGCAGATTTATCGTCTAACCTTGCGGCAGACAAGCTATCGTAAAAAACATCAGGCGAGCCAGTTACCAACGGGTTGGTGCCGTGCCCTGGTATAGGGCACGCGGTAAGGTCAGTAATACGTGCTGCGGGCTTTCCACTCATAATATAGCTCCTTAAGCGTATGCCGTTTTAAACATTCTGATACGACAATTATTTAATATTAATTAATATTCATCAAGTTTGCCGGTGCTCACTAAGGTCTACGGTTAGCCAATAGCTCGCCATTAGGCAACCGTCACATCAGTAGAAAGATAGACATCCTGAATAGCGTGCAGCAGTTCAACGCCTTCCTGCATGGGTTTCTGGAACGCCTTACGCCCAGAGATTAGGCCCATACCCCCGGCGCGCTTATTAATCACCGCCGTGCGTACCGCTTCACCAAGATCGGAGTGCCCTTTGGAGCCACCGCCGGAGTTGATCAAACCAGCACGGCCCATAAAGCAGTTAGCGACCTGATAGCGGGCCAGGTCAATGGGGTGATCAGACGTCAGCTTGCTATAAACATTATCGTGGGTATGCCCGAAACCGACCGCTTTGTAGCCGCCGTTATTCTCAGGCAGTTTCTGTTTGACGATATCCGCTTTAAGGGTTGCCGCCATATGGTTGGCTTGGCTGGTGAGGTCAGCGGCGGCATGGTAATCGGTGCCATCCTGCTTGAAGGCCGGGTTGCGCAGATAGGCCCACAGCACGGTGACCATGCCCAACTGGTGGGCGCGTTCAAAGGCTTCGCTGATCTCCATGATTTGCCGACGGCTCTCGTGGGAGCCAAAGTAGATCGTCGCCCCCACCGCCACGCAGCCCATATCGTGGGCCTGCTCCACATCGGCAAATAAGGTCTGGTCGTATATCGCTGGGTAGCTCAGCGTTTCGTTGTGGTTCAACTTGAGCATCATCGGGATTTTGTGGGCATAGCGCCGCGCCACGGAAGAGAGAACCCCAAGCGTTGATGCGACGCCGTTGCAGCCCCCTTCGAGGGCCAGCTCAACGATATTGGCCGGGTCGAAGTAGCGCGGGTTAGGCGCGAAAGAGGCGCCCGCCGAGTGCTCAATACCCTGATCCACCGGCAGCAGGCTAAGATAGCCAGTGCCCGCTAAGCGTCCATGGTTAAAGAAACCCTGCATATTGCGCAATACCGCTGGGCTGCGATCACTATCGGCCATAACACGGTCGATAAAATCCGGGCCCGGCAGATGCAAATCCTCACGACGAACACCCTGACAAGTGTGGTTAAGCAAACTCTCGGCGTCACTGCCTAGCAGAGCGGTTATATCGGTCATGATGAACTCCTTTATACTTATCTGTAACAAAAGGTAAGTGTAGGCCAGATACTTCTTCAATAAAGCCTAGCTCTTAAATAAAGCCCTAAGACCTTCAATAGAACATAGGGGAACCAGTACGGCAATCAGACGGCGCTAGGTTTCCCTGCGGTTGACAAGGCTACGACTAAAGGATGAAAATACGATCACGAATGAGTTTTAGTCGCAAATAAGACTAAATCTGTTAACTTTGTGTTCTCACCTGGAAACACCTTCACAATGCCCGCTTCTTCGCCGCTTGCTGCTCCGCTGGCATCCACCTATCGGCGCTTTATTGTTACTCGCCTACTGATCGTTGCAGGCTTAGCAATCGCGCTGGTGTTGTCGCTACTTGCCGATATCGCCACCGGCCCAGCGCCTATTTCGCTTAATAAATTGATCACGCTGATTTTTGATGCGCAGTCCCAAGGGCCCATTCAGCAGGCCATTGTCTGGGAGATCCGCATGCCTGCGGCGCTCATGGCGGTGCTGGTAGGCGCCACGCTGGGCCTGGCCGGTGCCGAAATGCAAACGGTGCTGAATAACCCCTTGGCCAGCCCCTTTACCCTGGGCGTGGGTGCGGCGGCCACCCTGGGCGCTTCGCTGGTGATTGTGTTTAACCTTACCCTGTTTGGTTTAAATGCTCACTACGCCACCGCCTTGATGGCGTTTGTATTTGCGGCAGCATCGATTTTGACCATCAATGCGCTATCACGTCTTTATGGCGCCAGCCGCGAGATTATCGTGCTGTTTGGGATTGCGCTGGTGTTTGTGCTCAATGCATTGGTCGCGCTTTTGCAGTTGATTGCCAGCCCCGATGCGCTGCAGCAGCTAGTGTTCTGGACAATGGGCAGCCTGTCCCGCGCCTCCTGGGAGACAGTGGCCATTGTGGCGGCAGTGCTGGCCGTTTGCCTGCCCTTCTCACTGCGCAGCGCCTGGGCTATGACGGCGCTACGCTCGGGTGATGAACACGCGCGCAGCTTCGGTATTGGGGTTGAACGGTTGCGGCTTATCTCGCTGCTCAGAGTCAGCCTGCTCGCCGCCGCTGCGGTGGCGTTTGTGGGCACCATTGGCTTTATCGGCTTAGTCGGCCCGCATATGGCCCGGCTGGCGCTGGGAGAAGATCACCGCTTTTACCTACCGGGCAGCGCTCTGGCCGGGGCGCTGGTGCTGTCACTCGCCTCTATCGCCAGTAAAACGCTGGTTGATGGGCTAGTGCTGCCCGTCGGCTTGGTGACCTCGCTGGTGGGCATCCCCTTCTTTATGGCATTGATCATGCTGCAGGGGCGAGCGAGATGAGTGCAGGCTTTACGCTCAGCGATTTCTCTACCGGCTATCGCAAACGGCGCGTGTTTGAGCAGCTAAACCTGCCCACACTGCCACCCGGTTCGCTGGTCGCGGTGCTGGGGCCCAATGCGGTGGGCAAATCGACCCTGTTAAAAGCCATTGCTGGTTTACAGCCCTCTAGCGGGCACATGCAGCTGAATGATATCGACCTTGCCACCCTTAGCGGCGCCGCGCGGATGCGCCATGTGGGCTATCTGCCGCAAACGCTTCCTCAGGCCACCACCTTAGTCGCTTATGAAGCGGTGCTTAGCGCCTGTCGGGCCGTACGTCCCGACCTCAGCCGACCACAGATAGACGCATTAATCGAGCGGGTTTTCGATGCCCTGGCCATTCGTCCGCTCGCCCTGCGCCCGTTAAGCGAACTCTCCGGCGGCCAGCGCCAGATGGTGGGCCTGGCCCAGGCGATTGCCCGCCAGCCCGCGCTATTACTGCTGGATGAGCCCACCAGCGCGCTGGATTTGCGTTGGCAGCTGGCGCTGATCGATACCGTACGAGCAGTGATAGCGGAGCGTCAGGCGGTCTGCCTGATGGCGATTCACGATATCAACTTGGCCCTGCGCTTCTGCGACCAGGTGTTGCTGTTTGGTAACGGCGGGCTGCTGGCCGCCGGCGACCCACACGACGCGATTACACCCGACGTACTGCGCGCCGCCTACGGTGTAGAGGCGCGAGTAGAGCACTGCTCGCTGGGGCGGCCGGTGGTGCTAAGCGATCGCGTCAGCCATCTCTCCGCGAATACCCACTAGGATACCGGCATGCGCCGCTTGGCTATTAGTTTGCTGTGTTGGATAAGTTTGTTAAGCACTGCCGCATGCCTAGCGGGTGAGCCTGCAGAGGGTTTCCCTAAACAAGTCACCGATTTAGCAGGCCGCCAAGTGACCCTTTCAGCGCCGCCGACTCGGCTGTTTCTAACCCAGCCGCGCCAGTTGTATGCCTTGGCAACGCTACTGGATGACCCGACACCACACTTGGCGGGTTGGGCTTATCCGCTGGCCGTGTTTGACCCCGCCATGGCGCAACGTTTTGCCTTCCAGTGGCCTGCGCTGGATCGACTGCCAGCGCTTTCCAGTGCGCCGACACCTCAGTTGGATAGCGAAGCACTGCTGAATCTGGCCCCGGATCTGGTGCTGTTCGATCTCTCCCGTGCGGGTAGCGTAGAAGGCTCCCCACTGGCACGGCTGCTGGACGAGCTGGGCATTGCCTACCTGTTTATCGACTTTAACCGTCACCCGCTGGAGAACACGCCCAAAAGCCTTGCCCTTTTAGGCCAGGCATTAAACGCAACGCCACGGGCCAGCGCTATGATTGCCCTGATTGAGCAGCGCCTAGCGCGTATCGACCAGCGTTTGGCAGACCTGCCCACAGACCCACCCACTGTGCTGATCAATGTGGCTCCCGGGGTCAAAGTTGACTGCTGCCGTACCAATCTACGCAACGGGCTAGCCGACTTAGTAGCGCGAGCCGGTGGCGATAATATCGCCGATGCGTTAACCCCCGGCGCATCGGCGACGCTAAGCAACGAGTGGGTGCTCAGCCATCCACCCGACGTCATCCTCAACACCGCAGGGCAATGGTCAGCGGGGGATGGTATCAGCGTCGGGCTTGGGATTAGCGAACCAGAAATTACCCAAGACCTGCGCTCGCTTAGTCAAGGACTGCCCGGCTGGTCGCACCTCAACGCCGTTCAGGAGGGGCAATTCTATGCCCTGTGGCACGGCTTTCACCAAGGCCCCTTTGCCATTGTCGCACTGGAACGCATTGCCCAATGGCTCTACCCCGAACGCTTCGCTGACCTCGACCCAGCCGCCACCTTCGACGCCTTGCTACCCACTACGCCCGCGCTAAGTCGCGAGGGGCACTTCTGGGGCGCACTTAACGCTCAATAACGCTTACTCCCCCAACCCACTGACGATAAAAAGGATCTATATCCCCTATGCTTCGCTCCCGAACCATTGCGCTGTTTTCGCCGCTGCTACTGCTGAACCCGCTGCCCTATGCTTACGCTCAACAAGCCAACGAGGCCGCTTCAGAAACAGTTTCAGAAACTGTTTCAGAAACTGTTTCAAAAACAGTGATCGTGACCTCGGATCGCATCACTGACGTAGCCCCGCAAAGCTATCGTGCCCAGCGTTCCCGTTTGGCCAGCAAACAGCCGGTGTCATTTCTGGAAGAAGCCCGCACGGTGGAAACCGTCACCGCCCAGGTGATGACCGATCATAATATCGACAGCCTCACTGAAGCGATGGCGATGTTCGCGGGGGTGACCGAAGGCAACAATATGGGCGGCACCGAGGACGGCTTTATCAAGCGCGGTTTTGGTAGCAACAGCGATGGTTCGACGCTGATCGACGGCATTCGCCAGCCCCGCGGCACCTTCTCCATGGCAACGGTGGATCATGTCGAGGTGCTCAAGGGCCCAGCCTCTCTCTTTCAAGGCCAGCAGGATCCTGGCGGGGTGATCAACCTGGTGACTAAACGCCCTGAGTACCAGTGGCAGCGCGTGATCAGCGCCGAAGCCACCTCCTTGGGAGGCGGCAATGCCAGCGTGGATGTCACCGGCCCGCTTGCCGATACCGGGCTGGCCTTCCGGTTTATCGTTCACCATGAAGATGAGGACTCCTTTCGCGACTTCGGTAATAACCGACGAACGATCGTTGCCCCTTCGCTGCGCTGGGAAGGCAGCGACAGTCGTGCGCAGATCTCTTATGAGTATCGCGACTACGACTTGGATCTGGATCGCGGCACGGTGATGATCGACGGCGAGCCCGCCAAGGTGCCCAACGACCGCCGTTTCGACGAACCCTGGTCACGGGTATTCGGTCACGACGAAGCCGTTACCGCCTGGTGGGAACAGGATATCAATGACGACTGGTCGACAAGATTGACCTACGGCTGGAACCGCCGCCAGTACAGCGATGGCCAACCGCGGGTACTGCGCGTAAATGAAGACAGCGGAGCGCTAACCCGCCGTGCCGATGCTAACTACGGTTTTGACCGCCGCGTGCAATATACCGCCTGGGATACTACCGGCACCGCCACCCTCGCAGGGATGCGCCACGACCTCACGATCGGTGTGGATCATGAGCGCCAGCGGGATTATCTGGCCGAGGTGTATCGCGGCACGGCGGTGACGGATCAAAATATTTACGACATGAGCTACGGTGGCCTGAACCTGGATAGCGATAGCCTTAACAACTCGCTTAGCCAGCGCTTGGATGAGATCAATACCACGGGCGTCTACTTGAATGACCGCTGGCACTTCAACGACCGCTGGACGCTGGGGCTAGGCGGGCGCTACACCCACTACGAGCAGTTTGGTGGCCGTGGCCGCCCCTTCGTGACCGCCACTGATATCAGCGACGATATCTTCCTACCATCGGTCAGCCTGCTGCATCGCTTGACTCCGGAGACGTCTGTTTACGCCAGCTATAGCGAAGCCTTTGTGCCGAATGGGGCCGACAGCGATACCGGCAAAACACTGGATCCCGAACACAGCATGGGCAGCGAAATCGGCGTTAAACACCTCTGGAATGACCAGTTCTCGTTAGCCGCTGCGCTGTTCGATATCCGCAAGGAGAATGTTGCCGTCTCCGACAACGGCGTGACCCGTACGGTAGGCGAAGCAGGCTCCCAGGGTGTCGAACTGACTGTTTCCGGCCAGTTGACCGATCAGCTTTCACTGCTAGGGGCTTACGCCTACACCGATACCGAAGTACTCAAAGATACCGAAGGCACCCAGGGCAACGCGCTAACCAACGCCGCACGCCATACCGCCAGCCTCTACTTGGCGCACGACCTAACCACCGCGCCTGGGCTGGGCAACTGGCGTCTGGGTGGCGGGGTACGCTATGTGGGCGAGCGCGAAGGCGACGCTGACAACAGCTTCCAGCTAGACGCCTATACCGTCGCCGATGCCTTTATCGGCTGGGATACGCCTTGGCTGGGCGACAACCTGCACTTGCAGCTCAACGCCAAGAACCTGTTCGACACCACTTACTACCCCTCAAGCGGCGGCAGCACCCGGGTAGTGGTCGGCGACCCGCTGGAAGTTAGCCTGCAGGCATCGGTTAAGTTTTAAGTGTCAATTTCTCGGCGTGACAACTTGCTCTTAATTAGCCTTTGTGACAACTTTCATACATGAGAAAGATATCATGGACTTAACAGCAGGAACGCGCCGATGAAATGTACCGCATGCCAACAAGGGAACTTAGTCCCGAGCTTTATTGATGCTCTTTTCCGCAGTCATACTTGCGACAATTGCGGCGGCAATTGGATCTTGATTGAAGATTACATAAGCTGGAAAGAGCGTCACCCCGAACACGTATTTGATGACATTTGTGTCGAGAGCGTTGAAGCTGAAGACACCGTAGGCGCGCTTATTTGCCCGATGACCGGCGGCATTATGAGTAAGTTTCGCATTACTAAAGATAATGCCCACCGAATCGACTACAGCGCCCGCGTTGGGGGCGTTTGGTTGAATAAAGGCGAGTGGGAAATGCTGATTGCGGAAGGACTCGCGGGCAACCTGAACAGCATACTGACAGATCCCTGGCAAAAGCGGATACGTCAGGAAAAAACCAGTGACACCTTTGAAAATCTTTATCGCAGCAAATTTGGCGAGTCCGATTATCAAAAAGCCTGCGACGTTCGTGAGTGGCTACACAACCACGCTCAAAAAGCTGACTTACGTGCTTTCTTAATGGCCGAAAATCCTTTCTCCGCTATTGATTAAGTGCTTTAGGCTAGTGCTTTAGATAAATGATTAGTCAGCCGCTGATAACCAGCGGCTGTTTTATCTATGCTGCATCATTAATCAATAACACATGATTACACCTGGAACGGCTTAGGGCGAGTCAAGATTGACCAAGTCACTGCAGATGATACGTACCTGCTCGTCGGGCGTATATTCATTGGAAAAGAGATCAAGTCGACGATAATAGTGAGCAGCGCTGCTGATACGTTCGAAGTTGTCCATAAACAGAACATGCGCGTCAATGGCGTCGATAATCCCCTCGAACGGCTCCATGGATACGAATTCGGCGGCGCTCTGCGGCCAGTTATCCACCCCGCTGAGGTATTTGGCCGAGTGCTCCATCATCCTAGCCTGTTTATAGCGATTCGTTTCTTCACGATCACGAAAACGGTGCTTTTCCGCGTTCAGTGACACCGCATCGAGCAGCGCTTGTTGCTCTGCGCTAGGCGCTTCGATCGCGTAAACGCGAGCCAGTTGTGATGCAATACACTGCTCTACCTCGGAGGTGGACAACAGGGCAAAGTTACGAACGAAATAGGAAGCGTTAGATGCCTGTTCAAGACTCATCGGCTGCCATATTGTTGCAACGTCGTCATCGCGAGTCATCGTCCAAGTATCACCCTGTGGCTGAATATCGAGATCGTCGGCAACCAGCATTTCGAACATTTCGCGAAAAATGGGAAACTTTAAGTAGGTCGAGTCGTCTTGAGGGTGTATGAGAGTCTGATATTGTTCAAGCTGCGACATTTCAGGATCATTCAGACGTAACGTCATCGAATCGGAAACATTGGGTAAGCAATCATCATCACCTGAGTGACACGTAGGCGTATGATTCATTGGATGGCGGATAAGGTGCAGTACAACGGTGACCTGATCCCCATCCTGCTTGAACTGTCCATGCACGAGACGCTGGATTTCGAGGCCTCTCCTGACGGCTGTTAGCTGCGGGGCGACCATGACCATTTCCTCAGGAAGGCGAGGCGTCAACGACTCAGCCCAGCTTGCCTGCCCAACCGATAAACCAATCAACAAATACCAGAAAAAGTGTTTCACCTGTAACCCCTCAAACTTTGATTTATAAGGCGATGGAGCTTGAATTGCCCTTATGGGCAGCAACCCACATCGCTTAGTTTTATTGATTAAATACATTCCTGCAGCGCTTACACTCTGAGCTGTGAGCCGAACGTCCAAATCTCACTAGCCATGCGGCTCCTCCCACCACAGAGGAACTCAGCCAAATTTTGGAACTCGTAGCACTGGTATTAGCTTCTCGTGAAATGGCAGGGTGTTAGCTCCTTTGTCCCAGTTGGTCTTAACTCTCCCCCGGCCCAGCCTTCCCCCACTGCCCAACCCCCTCCGCAATCAAGCTTAGTTGGCGCACCACCAAGGCACCGGTCTCTTCATTGCCCCCGGTTAATTGCCGACGCTGGAACTCTCGTTTGATATCTTCCCAACGCTGCTTTTCCGCTTCGCTCAAGGTGCCTCTAAGCTCTTTCAGCTTGAGTAGGTTCTCTTCGGCGCCCTGGGTTAACAGCTGCGCTTCGCCGACGTAGTGATCATCAATGATCGCTTCAAGTTCGTCGTCGCTGAGGATCGGCGACATCTTCTCCGCCAAGCGATTCATGTTGCGGTAGCTACCCTGCAACCGGAAAGAGGGCTCGGTGCGGTACTCATCGGCCTGGGCGCTGGAGGCGATATACTGCTGATTAACGCGCAGCACCACTTCACGGGCTTTAAACATATTTTTCAGCACCGCGACGATCTCTTCGCGCTCTGCGGCGCTATAGTCGTGTTCAAAGTCGGTGCTCGGCACCTCGCGGCCCATGGCGATATCCACAAAGCGGTAGACGTCGTCCATGCCACGCGTGGCCAAAGAGGCGAGCACCGTATTGGCGCTCATGGAATTCTCGATGTAGGAGAGCGCAAACACCTCCTCCATGCCGCTTAACACATCGCCCAGGTTATAAACATCGGCGCGGTTGGCTAGCATATCGGGCACTTTGAACACATCACCGCTTTCGGTGTAGGGGTTACCCGCCATGGCGATACAGAAACGTTTACCGCGCATATCGTAGGTCTTGGTGCGCCCGTTCCAGATACCGTCTACCCGGCGGCTGCCGTCGCATAACGAGATAAACTTCTGCAAAAACTCCGGGTGAGTATGCTGAATATCATCCAGATAGAGCATCACGTTGTTGCCCATCTCAAAGGCGAGGTTGAGCTTGATCAGCTCTGCCCGGGCGGTGGAGTGCGTCGCCGCGTCAGGATCCAGCGAGGTCACATCATGTCCAAGGCTGGGGCAGTTAATCTTCATAAAGATCAGCCCCAGGCGGTTCGCCACATACTCCATCAGGGTGGTTTTACCGTAGCCGGGGGGCGAGATCATCATTAGCAAACCGCTGTTATCCGTTCGCCGCGTATCGCCTACCGTACCCATCTGCTTAGCCAGATTATCGCCAATAATGGGCAGGTAGCTTTCGGTAATCAGCTTGTTACGCACAAAGGAGTTGAGCGGTTTGGGCAGATACTCTTCGAGCCTCAACCGCTCCCGCTGCTCGCGGAGAATGAGCTGACGACGCTCTTGCAGTGCCGTCCAGTCGCGTATAACGACCTGCTCATGGTGGCGCAGTCGCTCCTGAAAGTCGTCGAGCTGAAGCGTGAGTTCCTGCTGCTCAAGCCGCCCATGCTGGCCCAGCAAGCCGGTAATGGTGAAGGCGAGTTCGACATTATGGGGCGCGGTGGCTAACCGATCCGCCGTGTTGAGCATGGCTATCGCTTCAGGCAGGTAGTGCAGCAACGCCTCTTGCTTGGCTTGTCCCGCGTGGGCCTGCAGCCAATGGGAAGTGATCACCCAGCGCGCGCCAGGGTTGCCCGCCACCACCGCCAAGGCCTCTTGGAAGTGTGCGTAGTGGCCCTGCTGCTGCATGGAAGTGGTAAAGCTCTCTACCAAGCTGGCAGCGTACTGAGTGACCGGAAAACGCTCGCCCTCTTCCGCCAGCTGGCGCACCAGAAAGTCAGTGGCACTGCTTATTTGGCTCACCGAGCAGGTGATCTGTTGGGCCGATACAAAAGCGTCAAGCTGCGGCTGTACTTCCTGGATCAAGGCGTTGAGCAGATCCTCGTTGTTCATAATGCGGCACAGAATACCCGCCGACAGGCAGCGGGCGCGCAGGTTGCGGGTCGCCTCTTCATCATGAATACGGTCGGCCCAGAACAACATCGCCAGCCCCCGGGGCAGTGGCCCAAAGCCTAGCAAACCGGCACTTTGGCGAGCTGGCCACAGGGTGCGTACGATCAGCGCAGCGTCGTGATCGTGGATACCTTTCTCGTAGCTCTCGCGATAGCGCGGCGAGGCAAAGTTAGCAATCTGACGCTGCAGTTCGCTGAAATCTTCCACATTAATGGGCTTGGCACCGGGCTGCGCCAGCTCGCTCATAAAACGATAGGCAAGGTACTCGGCGCGATAAACAGCGGGGCTCTCGGAAGGCAGCAGCATCCCCCAGTAGTCTTGCAGCTCGGTCAGCCGCTCATCTTCCAGCGGCTCGTAATACTGGGTGCCCGTCAGGTGCAGCATGATGCGTTCCTGGCGAGGCACCAGGGTTAAGTCGAGATGCTGCTGGTTGACGCTAAAGCGGTGGCGTGGCCCTAAGCGAATG
The DNA here is from genome assembly GCF_018612805.1 of Halomonas sp. ISL-56. NCBI lineage: Bacteria > Pseudomonadati > Pseudomonadota > Gammaproteobacteria > Oceanospirillales > Halomonadaceae > Halomonas > Halomonas sp. ISL-56. Next base: position 123,279 of record NZ_JAGGRO010000012.1, read on the forward strand.
ACGTCGCCACCGGATTCATAGATATCGGAACGGTCGCGCACGCTACGCATGGCGGCGTCTTGAGAGGATCGTAAACGCCCAGCGATATCGTCCGCCTCAAGGTTGCCGCCCATTGCGCGTAGCTCATCGACCATGCTGCGCACTTTACCCACCATGGCATCCGCCGCGAAGAAGCTATGCAGCTCTTCCAACGTTTCAAAGCGTTCTGTACGGCGCTCCACATTGGCCAGAATCCGCTGACTGGCGTCCGTCAACGTGGAGACACGCCGTTGACGCTCGTCCTGCAGCTGCTGGCGGCGTGCTTCGATGCTTTCGTGGGCGCTTTCACGCTGTTCGAGAATGGTGGTCAAAAATTCATCAAATTCACCGAACTGACTCTCCAACTCCTGGAGTTGGTCGAGTATGCGGGTCATTAGCTGATCGCAGTCGTCGGGCTCCCGCAGCGCGCCAACACCGTTGGCCAGGCTCTGCTCAAACAGGCGGATCTGCGCTGCAAACTGTGCCTGGGCCTCGGCACTCCCCTGCTCTCTTAAACGGATCTCCGCTTCGGAGCGCTGCTGATTAATTGAGGCGTAGATACTCGAGATATTCTCGGTAATTCGCGTCTGCTCGATAGCATCGCCGCCGGACATCGACGACAGCAACCCTTGGATCATATCCAGGCCCGAGGTCAATTCGCGGTAACGCCCTACGCACTCCGCCAGCTGCTGGCGATTTTCCGCCTCGCCTACCTGCTCTTTTAGTGCGGCCAGGGTTTCTCGGTAACCGTCCAAGGCTTCAGGCTGGGCAAGAAAACTGAAGGTCTGCTGGGTCAGCGACTGCTCCGCTTTATCCAGCGCTTGCTCTAACGCTTGCAAACGCTCTTCATCCAGGTAGCGGCGCTCGCGCAGCGCCATGAGCCGGCCACGATGGTCGCGTAGGTGTTTCAGGTAGGTGACAAATAGATCAGGGGTTTTCCAACTGCTGGGCTTTAACTCCCGCAGCAGCGCCGCCTGCTGTTTCTCAACTTCGTCTAGCGCCTGAGCAGTCTGGGCACGAATCGCCTGAACTTTCTCATACTCATCGAGCATCAGTTCAGCGGTGTGCTTTAGCTGTTCAAGCGCGGCGTGAATGGCTTGAAAGTCAGCTTCGCCAATCCAGTGGAACTGATTCAGCGTGCGGTCGACCCGACGAATAATGGCATTAAAGTGCCGCTCGGACGCCTGCTGCTCGTTAGCGAGTTGCACAATACTATTAAGCTCGGCAATGCCGCGCACCAGATCAGGATTGCCGATTCGGCCTAGCGGCGTATCGTTACGCACCTCATCCTGGGCATGGAAGCGCTCCGACATAAAAGGCGTTGCCCATACCTGGATGGGGTGAACCAGCGTCGGCTCATCTTCGGCATAAAAAATCGCCAGATGGCCGTTTTCAAGTATCGCCGCCCCATGCCCCACCATGGGGGTATCGACCTGCTTGCGGATCAAGTTGTAGCGATAAAGCACCACCTGCCCGGTTTGTGGCGCGTAGAAGAGATACAGAACATCTTCGCCGTTTGGCGAGCGCACCATGCGCTTGAAACGCAGATCCTCTTCAGGCACCTCGTAAGTCGTCAGTTCCCCGGTATTCAAATAGTAGCCAGAAGGAAATATCAGGCCATGATTTTCCGGCAGCTCAACCACCGAGCCCGCCATGGCATCGACGCGTTTCACATGCTGCTCGGCGCGATTGAAAAGGTAATAGCGCCACTGCTGCTCATTAAAGGGCAGGATACGAATCAGGATGACGGCACCAAGGTCGGCGTATTCAAAGGTGGCATCGTCCAGCGACTGGGAGTCTGACTCCACCGGGTCGACGAATACACCCTCGCCGCTGCTGGTGTTGTTCTCGATCTTGAAAGTAATGTTACCGCGCAGGTTATCGACAAAGACGGTATCAAGGATATTCAGATGCGGCGCGCGGCCCTGCTCCTGCATATCCCGGCCCGCTGTCTGCCAGGGAAAGGCGAAGCGGTCGGGAAACACTAGGTCGCGCTCGCCGCGGTTATCGATATAGCGGCTCACCTCACCGCTTGCAGCTAATTCCCAGCGGAAGACACGCAGGTCGCTAAGCTTTTCACCTATTTGAAAAGCAATCAGCAGTTTGTTGTTCAGGGTGACCAGTTGAACCAGCGTGGCATGGCTATAGTATTTTTGAAGTTCTTTGAAATCCTGAACAAAGCGGCTCTCGGTGAGGAAGCTATCCGCCATCGGCGCTTCGCTTAACTCCAGCCCCTCTTCGTCGTCTTTGAGGTGGTAGAGCGCAAAGATATCGCTCGCTTCCAGCTCTTTACGCAACCCTAATTGAACATTGAAGCCAAACAGGATTTGCTCACCAATACGCACCATATCGCGGGCAATGGCGTTATTTTCGGTACGTACCCGAGCCCTGCCCAACAGCGACATGCTGCTGCTACCGAAAACATCAGCGCGGGCTGCGTTCAGCTCTCCAATCGAAGCGCCCAGTTCGCCGCCCTGGGTTCTCAACCGCCGCTGAATCGTCTCGAATGCGGTGCTTTCTCTGACGATATTTTCAACCGAAGAGTGCTCCTTCGACATAGTGTTCATCCTGAAAAAGTGCTCACTAGAAATAGCAAAGACCGCAATGGGGTAACAGTTGCGGTCTTAGGGTTTGTACGAAAGGTCACCGGCTGCTTAGTACGAGACTACCGGTAAGGGTGAGGCGGCTCTCCCCTTCGAGAGCCGCCCAGCCTTTAGGCAGACTCGGAAGACTTGCCTGGGTTCAAGGCACGGTTTGCCAAGCCCGCCAGTGTGGCTTGTAGCGCTGGCGACTTATCGAGCACGCCTTGTACTGCTTTACCGTAGCCCAGGCCGGCGGTGAGTTTTTCAAACACATCGCTGTCGCCACCAATCAGTTCAAACTTGGCATTGTTCATCGCGGCAGCCATCACCTTGCCATTCTCGAGCATGCCGATGCGCTGGGCTTCGATTTGCGCCATGACTTCTTTTTCGTGCACTTCCAGGTTCATACGGAACTCTTCGAAGTGGCGAGCCTCTTCGGACATATTGTCGTAAGCACGCAGCTTCTCGACCAAGCCATTGGCTTCGGCTTTGGCCATTGCTTCTCGGGCTTGTGCTTTTGCGGTGCCCAGTTTTTCCTCGCCCATCGCCTCTGCTTCAAGGCGCTGTTCAAGAATACGTACTTCCGCCAGTCCCGCATCTTCATCAGCTTTCGCATTGGCCGTTTTAACCTCGGCCTGGGCAAAGCCTTCGCTACGCTGAGCGTGAGCACGTGCTTCTAGTACCTGTGCTTCGGCTAAGCCATCTGCCGCGGCAAGGGCTTGATGACCGCGCGCCTGCTTCTCTTCTGCAGCGGATTTCTTCTCTGCCGCATCCAGGTCTGCTTGCGCTCGAATAACCGCTTCTTCCGCTTCCAGTTTGGAGCGCTCGAACACCGCTTCTGCCGCGCGTACTTCTTTCAGTTTGCGCTCTTCGGCTTCGGCTTGAGCGGCGGTCAGGCGAGTGACCTTCTGGCGCTCTGCTTCAGCACGGTTGCGCACATCGTTAATATTCTCTTCTTCTTCCGCCACGCTGCGCTCAACCGCAATACGCTGGCTGGTAATTTCGGCGATCTCTTTGCGCTCCTCTTCCAGCGCTTTTTCCATGCCGATTCGTTCAATTTCTACCGCGCGCTCACGGGTAACGTCCTCAAGCTCTTTGGCCTGACGAATCCGCACCTCTTCGATCTGTACCGCACGCTCACGAGCCTTAATGGCCATTTCAATCTGACGCTGCTTGTTCTCATCCGCAATCGCCAGTTCTTCGTCGGTTTTAATCCGCGCGGCTTCGCTTTTCGCACGCTCCTGCTGGAGTACTTGTTCAGCTTCGGACTGTTCACGCGACTGCAGGCTTTCGATTTCACGACGCTGGCGCGCCTCGGCATCGGCTTGAGTGCGCTCCAGCTCTAACGCAGCTTCACGAGCGGAGACATTCTTACGCTGAATTTCTAGTTCTTGGTCGCGCTCTAGGCGGTTGGTTTCAACATTGTGCCGAGCGGTAATCTCAGTGATACATTTGATACCCTCTGAATCCAGAATATTGTTCGGATCCAGCGAGCTTTTCGGCGTTTGCTCTAAATAATCAATCGCAACGTCTTCGAGAATATAGCCATTCAGGTCTTGGCCAATGGTCTCAACGATGGCATCACGGAACTGCTGACGCTCTTCGAAGAGTTGCATGAAGTCCATTTTTTTACCGACGGTCTTCAATGCTTCGCTAAATTTGGCGTTAAACAACTCGTTAACGGCATCACGATCTGACGCACGGCCAACACCAACGGATTTAGCAACGCGCAAGACATCATCAGCGGTGGCATTAACCCGTAAGTAAAATGCCACGCTGATATCAGCACGCAAATTATCGCGACAGATCAGCCCTTCTTTCCCCGTCCGGTTAAGTTCAAGGGTAATAACAGAGATCTTCATCGTCTCTGAACGGTGAACCACGGGCAGCACCATAGCACCGGTAAAGTAAACCTTGGGAGTCGTGGAAAGGTCATTGACGATCAATGCCTGCCCTTGGTCGATCTTCCGATAAAAGGCTTTAAACAGTGACAGTATTACAAGCAGTGCAATAACAAGCACACAGACACTAACCAGTAGTGGCATGATCCACGACAAATCCATCTTTATCTCCTGCACTAAGGCAATTAATCGGCTAAGCCGGCTTCAAAATTTTTCTCAGACATCACCCAGTACGCGTCTTCATTAACCAGATACTGAATGATGATGGCACGCTCACCACGCACCAGCGTTGAGTCACTTCGTACTTGCAAAATAAGATGGTCGCCATTGATATGCGCATCGGCGCGACCTTTCTCTTTGGTCACCGTTGCTGAGCGCACAGTGCATTGCTTGCCTGTCAGTCGCTGCTCAATTGGCAGGTGTTGAACGGGGCGGAAGAGGGGCCGCAAAGGACGAATTAGTAAGGAAGTTACGATAGTGGCAACTACAAAACCTAGAACCAGCACAGCGCCATTAAACAGCCACAGTAACAAGCCTGGGTTAAGGTACGTTCCCAGGAGCAGCGTAGCGAAGTAGCTAAACAGCCAGCCGGTTAATGCCACCAGTGTGATCACCAATGGCAAAGGAACGCCGTGCAAACCCAGCGTTGCCAGTAAGCCCCCCAACGCCAGCGAACTTCCATCGCCAACATCACCCTCTATGACATCGCTATCGGCCAACCCCGATAGCGAAAGTAACCAGTAAACAACAGCCACACATAGGAGTACCGTAAAAATCACGGTAGGAAAGGTAGTGATAATCGAAATAAATAGAGGCATGCGCCTGAAGTCCAGTAAGGCTAAATACAAGCGTCATCGATACCGAATGTCGCCATAAGTGATCGCCCTTTTCATTCTTGATGAGAAAGGGCGCTTCTACGAACAGTAGTATTAAGCTGACGCCAATTACCGCTTAGGCTTTGAGCTCGGATTAGATAGGGCTTTGCACTTTTGACAACGCCCCTTAAGTGCGAAGAAAAACTACAGCATCCACTAATAAAATCAATTCGGTCATCGATTTTTAAGAGATATCTTACAAAACCAATAGCGAATGTCTTACAAAATCTATAGCGAATGTCTTACAAAACTGGGTGCTCCCCACTGAAATGCTGACGAAATCGAAGCGGACTTGAGAGCATGCCGACATTGTAGAACCAGGCGTGTGATGTACTCGCAGCCTGAAAGAAGAGCCACTGCCAAAAGAGATATTAGAGTCGTGCAGAGCAGCTTGCTAATTCACAGACTCTCTAAAATGCAACTTTGAGTCGTCGACACGGGGGTTATCCATTAGGATTAACGGAATGAGACATTTCAACCTCATCAGGAGATGCGCCCATGCTGCTTTCCACTTGGCTGCTTTTTGTTGCCGTGGCCATGGTCAGTATTGCTAGCCCTGGCCCCGCGTTTCTGGTCGCAGTACGCAATGGCATTACAGGCGGTACCAAGCGCGTCGCGCTATCATCGCTGGGCAATATTACAGGCTTACTCATACTGGCGAGTGCGGCTGTATTGGGGCTAGGCGTAGTACTCAATGCCTCAGAGGTGTTGTTTAGCCTGCTTAAACTGGGCGGCGCGGCTTATTTGATCTATCTGGGTATTCGTCAGTGGCGTAGCCGAACCTCTCTTGCAATCTCTACTATCGCGGCTAAACCAACCCCTAGGTGGCGCACCTTTAGTGAAGGCGCACTGGTAGCTGTGAGTAACCCTAAAGCGATTCTGTTCTTTACCGCCCTGTTTCCGCAGTTTTTGGATACACAGCGTGCCTTGCTCCCCCAGTTTTCGCTTATGGTGGGCACCTTTATGGCGCTCTCCTTCGCCGTTTTAATGATCTATGGCGGGCTCGCGAAACACCTCTCCCATTGGCTGAGCAGTGCCTCACGGGTGAAGTGGGTTAATCGCATAATGGGCAGTGCTTTTATCGGATTGGGCATCTCTATTTTGCGTTTACGGCAGCCGGTGTAAAGGCTATTTATTACTCACTTCGGTTGCAAGCCAGCGGGCAATTATCGCAACAACCACAACGGCAAACAGCAACCGAGCCCACAAGATGCCCGCCACGTCGGCCCCGAGCATCAAGATCAGCAGCGTATCCTCTATAACGCTATGGCAGAGACCGAGAAAGCACAGCGCTAAAGTGCTATCGCGCTTGCTGAGTACTCCATTCTGCACGTCACGGATCAGCAGCCCGGCGCCATAGCTTAGCCCTAACGTGAACCCAATCACCGTTACATTAGCGGCCGAACGGCCAATGCCTAATAGCTTGAGCAGCGGCAGCAAACCAAGATGGATCCAGCGTTCAAGGCCAAGCTTTTGTAAAAGTTTGAGGAGTACAATCAGCGCTAAAATAATCACAAAAATAAGCGCTAATGTTTCAAGCTGAGCAATTGCCCAACCGCTTAGCGTTGGCTCCGATGAAAGGCTTGGCTGCCACATCAGCTCAACCGGTGTCTGCAGCAAACCAAACGTTGAGTAAAAGCAGTGCAAAAGCCAAGCAAGCAGTAAAGCACCACCTACTCGTAGCAATAGCGTAGCCCACCAGGGCACCCCCACCCGTTTGGCAACGGCACCCTCAACAGGAATCGAGTGCCCTACCAGCATTAACGCCCCTAATACCGTTACTTGCTCGACACTCAAGGGCATATCACCGGCTACTTGAAAAAACACAGCAATGGCGGTGTACAAATTGGTGAAGAGTGCTGCTGCCCAAACAACACCCATTTGTTCGGGCAAACCGAGTATGTCCATTAAAGGAGCTAATACCATTCCCAGCCACTCGATCATACCGAGTAGCTCTAACCCTTTGACGATAAGCAAAGCAGGAATCAAGATTTTGAGTAGCGTCACATACACTCGCAGCGCGTCTTGCAGTACGCGGCCTACTACAGCCAATAAATGGTGAATTTGGATCCGCATCAAGCCCTCGGTTGTCATCGTTTGAACAAACGTTATGATACTGGGGGTAACGCAGAATCTTCTTTCCAAAACACTCTACTCAATCACTATTCGTTCTTTATAAGCACAGGAAGAGCATTTTATTTCATGGACGCCATTGATCGACGAATCCTTGACCAGCTACAGCGTGACGCCAGCCTAACCAATCAAGCGCTAGCGGATGAGATAGGGCTCTCTCCCTCTGCCTGTTTAAAGCGGGTTAAGCGGTTGCGCGACACGGGGATCGTCGAACGGGAGGTGGCACTGCTCAATCCTGACGCCCTTGGGCAGTGCCTGCATATGGTGGTGGAGGTGACGATGGAGCGGGATAACAAATCACTCTACCAGCGGTTTTTAAAATCAGCACTGAGCGCACCGGAAGTTAAGCAGTGTTACCAAGTGACCGGTGAGTGTGACTTTGTATTGATTGTGACGGTGGCTGATTTGGATGAATACGACCGTTTCTGCGATCGCGTTTTGTATGGCGATGACAACCTGCGCAAGTTCCGCACGTTACTGTCGCGTAAGCGGCATAAGTTTGATACGTCGGTACAGCTTTCTCGTTGAGTGCTGCTCAAGCCGTCAGCCCAATGCCGCGCAAAATCACCGAGGTGACCGACTGCACGGCTTTTTCAAACTGTAAATCGTCAAGCGGTTGGTCATCGTTGAGCAGGTAGATTTGGTAGTCGAAGTCGGCGTAGTGCTGGGTGGAGGCCCAGATCATATAGAGCAGGTAGGAAGGCTCGACGGGATTGATCTGCCCGGACTCCACCCATTCACGAATTTTCGACTCTTTGAGCTTGGCCCATTCGTAGAGGTTGTCGCGCAGGCGCTCTTTAAGAATGGGTGCGCCTTGCATCACTTCGGCTGCCCATATTTTTGAGCCATGAGCGCGATTGCGAGAGTGATTCATCTTGGCGCGGATATAGGTGGAGAGCACCACGCGGGGGTCATCGTAGAGCTCGAAGCAGAGCGCGTCCTGCTTCCAGACCTCTAGAAGCTCCAATAACACATCTTGGTAGAGCGCTTTTTTGGTGGAGAAGTAGTAGTGCACGTTGGACTTAGGAATATCGGCCAACTGGGCGATTTCACCCATAGAGGCACCGGCGTAGCCTTTTTCGGCAAATAGCTGCTCCGCGGCTAAGAGAATCTTCTTAACGTTGGTCTGGCGAATTTCGTCCTGGGTTCTTGCCACGCTGCGCTCGTTCCTTACATCGGAGATAGGCATTAAAAAAGCACCGCCGCAGAGCGACGGTGCTGAGAAGATGTCCTATTTACACTGGAACGTCAACTTTGATTGGCGGGGAACGAGAACTCTGCCCGGGTCGCTTCGCTAACTGACGGCCAGCGCTGGGAAACTGCTTTGCGGCGGGTATAGAAACGCACTGAATCCGGGCCGTAGGCGTGAAGGTCACCAAACAGCGAGCGCTTCCAGCCGCCGAAGCTGTGGTAGGCCACCGGTACCGGCAGCGGCACGTTGACCCCCACCATGCCCACTTCAACGCCATCGGTAAAGCGGCGGGCAGCTTCGCCATCGCGAGTGAACAGGCAGGTGCCATTGCCGTATTCGTGGTCGTTAATCAGTTGCATGGCGTCGTCCAGGCTGCCAACCCGTACCACGCAGAGTACCGGGCCAAAGATCTCCTCCTGGTAGATGCGCATCTCGGCGGTGACGTTATCGAACAGACAGCCGCCGACGAAGTAGCCTTCCTCGTAGCCTGTGACCTGCAGATCTCGGCCATCGGCGACCAGCGTTGCTCCGGCGTTTACCCCGTCTTCGATAAAACTAAGTACTTTATCGCGGTGCTCAGCCGTCACCAGCGGCCCCATATCCAGATCTTTTTTGGTGCCAGGGCCAACTTTTAACTGTGCGATTTTAGGCAGCATGGTCTCGACTAAGCGATTGGCCGTTTCATCGCCAACGCAAACCGCCACCGAGATCGCCATGCAGCGCTCGCCGCAACTGCCAAATGCTGCGCCCATGAGCGTATTGGCGGCGTTCTCTAGGTCAGCATCGGGCAGCACGACGGCGTGGTTCTTCGCCCCGCCCAAGGCCTGAACGCGTTTGCCAGCGGCGGAACCGCGTGAGTAAATCGCTTCCGCTACGGGGGTTGAGCCCACAAAGGAAATAGCTTTTACGGCCTTGGCATCCAGCAGCGTTTCCACAGCCTCACGCCCGCCATGAACCACATTCATCACGCCTTTGGGTAGCCCGGCTTCTTGAAGCAGCTCCGCCACTGCCATCGCCGCTGAAGGGTCTTTCTCGGAAGGCTTGAGGATAAAGGTATTACCGCAGGCAATCGCCATGGGATACATCCACAGCGGCACCATGGCAGGGAAGTTAAACGGGGTAATGCCCGCCACCACGCCTAACGGCTGAAAGTTAGACCACGCATCAATGCCCGGCCCAACGTTGTGAGAGTACTCGCCTTTGAGCAGTTCCGGCACGCCACAGGCGTACTCAACGTTCTCGATGCCACGCTTGAGTTCACCCATGGCGTCTTCGGGGGTTTTGCCATGCTCTTCGCTGACCAGTTGCACCAGGCGGTTAGCGTTATCTTCGAGCAGCTGCTTAAAGCGGTACATCACCTGGGCGCGCTTGGCGGGCGGGGTATCGCGCCAAGCGGGGAAAGCCGCCTGGGCAGCGGCAATCGCACGCTCTACATCGGCGGCATTGGCATCCGCTACTTGGCGAATCACTTTGCCCGTTGAGGGGTTGGTGACATCCAGCGTGCGCTGGCTTTGCACTAATTCACCGTTAATCAGGTGTGAAACATTACTCATATTTAAACTCTCTAAAATTTAGTTCAGTCGCTTTCGCCAACGAAGTCTATGCCCGCAGCTCTTAGGCCAAAGAATCCAAGGTGGTCGCCACCGCATCAAACAGCCGCTCTAACTCAGCCTCGGTGGAGCCAAAGGGAGGGCCAAACTGCAGGGTGTCGCCGCCATAGCGCACATAAAAGCCCGCTTCCCATAGCGCCATATGCGCATCGCGGGGGCGGATAATGGGATCGCCGTCCCGGGGCGTTAGCTGAATAGCGCCAGCCAGGCCGTAGTTGCGAATATCAACAATATGGTTGCGGCCTTGCAGGGCATGCAACTTTTGTTCAAAAGTGGGCGCAATGGCGCTTACCTGGGCAGGGAAGTTTTCACGCTCCATCATCTCAAGCGCCGCCAGCCCTGCCGCACAAGCCACCGGGTGGGCGCTGTAGGTGTAGCCATGAGGGAATTCTACGGCGTGCTGGGGGCCACCGGCGTGCATAAAGGTGTCGAAAATTTCGCTGGAAGCGATCACCGCGCCCATGGGTATTGCGCCGTTGGTGATCTGCTTGGCCACGTTCATGATATCCGGCGTCACCCCAAAGGCCTCGGCGCCGGTGGTCGCGCCACTGCGACCAAAGGCGGTGATGACTTCATCAAAAATCAGCAGAATATCGTGGGCGGTGCAGATCTCGCGCAGGCGATCCAGATAGCCTTTCGGCGGCACAATGACGCCCGCCGAGCCGGACATCGGCTCAACAATCACCGCGGCAATGGTGGAGGCATCGTGGAGCGCGATCTGATCGAGCAGCGCATCAGCAAGCTCGGCGCCGGTTTCGGCTTGGCCACGGGTGAAGGCATGGCCCGACTGAAGCGTGTGCGGCAGGTGCGTCACATCCATCAACTGGCCGTAGTGTTTACGGTTGCCGCCGATACCGCCCAGGCTGGTGCCGCCGATATTCACCCCGTGATAGCCCTTGGCACGGCCGATCATACGGGTTTTCTCGGGCTTACCTTTTAGCCGCCAGTAGGCCTTGGCCATCTTGACCGAGGTATCGGCGGCTTCTGAACCCGAGTTGGTGAAGAACACATGATCAAGCCCGGCAGGCGTCAGGCTAGCGACCTTCTCCGCCAGTTTGAACGCCAGCGGATGGGCAAGCTGGAAGCCGGGAGCAAAGTCGAGGGTGCCGAGCTGCGCCGACACAGCCTTTTGGATCTCTTCGCGATTGTGGCCCGCGCCGCATGTCCACAGGCCTGACAGCGAATCAAACAGCTTCCGCCCCTGGTCATCAATGTAGTAGCGCCCTTCCGCCCCGGCGATCACCCTCGGGTTAGCATGAAAATCGCGATTAGCACTAAACGGCATCCAGTAGTGCTGATTAAGTGCCGTTTTTGAAGGCGTATCTTCCTGAGAAGAGTGCGAAGTTTGAGACTTCGTTTTGCTTTTTATTCCAAACATGGTGTCCAGCTCCATCGTATGTGGCATGGCCTCAGCATGCGCCACTGAACACGTTTATAAAATTACCCTCTTCTTTTGTTCACGTTAGAGAATCTATACGTAATAGAGCCGCGTTGAAGATCTCTTAACCTTGACGTCGGTTAAAAAAGCACCTAATCATTATATTTATACGAATAAATACAACAAATCAGTGGAACACGCCCAAACAGTACTCGGCACCGATTACGTTGCTTCAACAAGCGATGTGATTCGTCACCGCACGCTGGAAATACTGCTCACAAATTCAACACAAACAGTTCAACGTAAATAAAGGGCTAACTCGCTATGAAATATTTAACCCCACTCAAGCTATCGATTTATGGCGGCATGCTTTTCAGTTTTTTTATGCTGGAAAGCCCCCTCATTATGTTAGCTAACCGTATAGAGCCCATGGTGATGGGTATCCCCTTTCTGTTGGTTTGGAACTTGTTCTGGTGGTTTGCGTTAACGGCGCTGTTTTTGGTGGCCTACTTCACCAACTGGGGCAGCCCCGTACCGACAACTGTTCACACCAATAAACAGCCATAGAAAGGGGATTAACCATGACCGGTAGTTTATTAATTATTGCGGCCTTTATGATTATCCCCTTGATGGTGGGGGTTTTATCGGCGCGTCAATCGCAAGAAACCAGCGAAGACTTTTTCGTTCAGGGGCGCGCCATGGGCAGTATCGCGGTGTTTTTCACCGTGGCGGCAACCTGGTGGAGTGCCTTTGCGTTCCTCGGTTCTAACGCGACCTTTTATACCAATGGGCCGGTATTTCTTACCGCGCTAGCCTGGAACCTGCTGTTTGGCTTTATGTATTACTGGATCGGCAAGCGGGTTTGGTTTTTAGGCAAGAGATTCAATTATTTAACGCCTTCGGATTTAATTGGCGACTTCTATAATAGCGAGGCGCTGCGCATTACCGTTGCCGCTATTACGCTGATATTTACCGTACCTTATTTGCAGATTCAGCTCACTGGCGGCGCCTATTTAATCGAAGTCGCCTCCGGTGGTTTGATTCCTTTCTGGCTCGCCGCACTGCTGTTCTACTTCATCATTATTATCTACGTTTGGATTGGCGGCATCCGCGCCATCGCCTGGACCGACGTTATTTACGGCGCCCTGCTATTCTTTGGCATGCTGTACGCGGGCTACTACATTTCCACCCAAGTAGGGGGGCCTGCAGCGCTATTTAGCCAGCTTCAGCAAACCTCTCCTGACCATCTCACCATGCCAGGACCTAACGGCACGATGGGCTACCCCATGTGGTTCTCGCTGTTTGCTATTACCGCTATTGGTGCCTTTATGGGCCCGCAAATCTGGCTGCGCATGTACTCGGTCAAACACGGCAAGCTGTTTAACTTAATGCCTTTTTTGCTGGGCTTGGCCGCCTTTGCTTATGTGGGATCGGTGCTGTCTGGCTACTCCGGCGTGCTACTTGAGCCCAATGTAGAAAATGCCGATCAAATCCTGCCCATCATGTTGATGGAGTATGCCCCCTACCTGCTTGCCTCGTTGATTATGGCGGCAGGCGCTTCGGCCGCGATGTCCACGGCTAACTCGCAGATTCACGCGGTTTCCACCGTGGTCACGATGGATATCTACAAACGCTATGTGAACCGTGAAGCTAGCCAGGCACGTATTGTTTATATCGGTCGTTTATCGCTGGTGGGTTTCTCTCTGGCGGCTTATATCATGGCGCTTACCGTACCCGGCGTACTGGTTACCATTGGTATTGCTGCATTGGCGGGCACCGCACAGCTGGTGATTCCCACCATCGGTGCCATCACCTGGAAAAAGGCCCACCCCACCGCTGCGCTCGCCGGGTTATGGGCTGGCGTTGCCTGCGTGCTATTAATGACCTTTGGCCCGTTAAGCGCCCCCTTTGGTTACCATGCAGGTATTTGGGGGCTATTGCTGAATGCCGTGCTGTTTGTTGGCCTAAGCCATACGCTGCACCGTCGCGATACAGCAGTAGTGGAAAGATTTACCCAGGCACGCTACGACTACGATGCTGAGTACCACCCTGAACGTTTGCCCGCCTATACCCAAGACGTTACCAGCAGCGCTAACCACAGATAAGGAGTGTGTTGATGACGCAAGCCCCTGTTACAAAAACAGTTTCAACCACTGGTTCAGCCTCAAGGCGTAGACCCAAACTCGCCGAGCTGATCAGCGACGATATCAAGCGCTGGATTGCCGCCGAGTCATTAGGGGAAGGCGACCGGCTACCAAACGAAAAAGCGCTGATGGAGCTTTACGGTAGCGCCAAGGCCACCGTGCGCGAAGCGCTCAAGATCCTTGAGGTTGAGGGGCTTATCACTTTAAAAACCGGGCCTAAAGGTGGCGCGGTGATCAACCAGCCAGGCATGGAGCCCGCCAGCCGCATGCTGCGCAACTTTCTGCATTTCCAGCAACTAAATGGCAAGCAGGTATATCAGTTACGCAAGCTATTGGAAGTAGAGCTTGCGGCGTCGGTGGTGGGAAGGCTCACCGAGCACGACTTCCAGCAGTTGGAAGCCAATATATCGGCCTGTGCGTGCTGCGGGGGCGAGGAGGATCATCGCCACCAGCGCTTTTTAGAGCTGGAGTTTCACCAACTGCTGGCCCGTGCCTGCCCTAACCCGTTACTCGCGTTTATGTGCCAGTTTTTAAACGACATGCTGCGTGATTTGGTAGTGATCAAAAAAGCATACGTGCCCGAGCGTAAGCAATTCGATCACGCCAATCAGGACTATCACCGACAGTTGATAGAGGCTTACCGCGCTGAAGATGCCCAACGGGTGCGTCAGGTAATGGCCGAGCATATGGCCGATGCCGAGCATCATATGGCCGCGCTGGAAGCGGAAATGGCTGAACAGATGCTGATCAGCAACGAATCTCCCAACCTTCAGAATCACCGTTCCAAGCTACACGACTTACCGACGGAAAATGCGTCCGTCTAATCTTGCGAGGAGAGTGAAATGAACACCTACGTTACACCAACCAATGATATCACCGACCTAAGAACCGACAGCGACCGCCTATGGGAGTCGCTGATGGAGATGGCCAAACTGGGCGCCACTCCCAAAGGCGGGGTCAACCGTCAAGCGCTTACCGATTTAGAACGCCAGGGCCGCGACTTGTTTATTCAGTGGTGTCGCGCCGAGGGCTGCACGATTCGAATTGATAATATCGGCAATATCTTTGCCCGCCGGGAAGGCAGCGACCCCAACGCCAAAACGGTCATGGCGGGCAGCCACTTGGACAGTCAGCCAACCGGCGGCAAGTATGACGGCTGTTTCGGCGTGCTCTCCGGCCTGGAAGTCATTCGCACCCTTAACCAGCACAACATTACGACGCAATCCCCCATCGAAGTCGTCGCCTGGACCAATGAAGAGGGCTGCCGCTTCCCTCCTTGCATGATGGGTTCCGGGGTATTTAGTGGTGTGTTGGAATTTGACGCCATGCTAGCGCGCACCGACGCCGATGGCGTCACGGTCAGCGATGCCCTGGATGCCATTCACTACCGCGGCAGCGATACGGTCTCGCCTAGCGAGATAAAAGCCTTCTTTGAACCCCATATCGAGCAAGGCCCTATTCTGGAAGACACCGACACGACTATTGGCGTGGTCATCGGTGGTTTGGGCCAGAAGTGGTTCGATTTAACCCTGACCGGGCTGGAAGCCCATGCGGGCCCTACCCCGATGAATCTACGCCGCGATGCCCTGATGGGCGCGGCAGAAGTCACCCAAGCACTCAACAGGATTGCCTTTGATCATCAGCCCCATGGGCGCGGCACAGTGGGCTGTCTGACCCTACACCCTGGTTCGCGCAACGTGATCCCTGGCCAAGTCAAAATGACCCTGGATATGCGCCACTGGGAACCTGAAGCCCTTATCGCAATGGGCCAGGCCGTGGCCGCCGCCGTTGAGGAAATCTGCCAACGTCACGGTTTAGAGTACGAGCTAACTCCCACCGCAGATTTTGCACCTGAACACTTCAATAAAGCGTGTGTTGATGCGGTTCGCCAAGGTGCGGAGAAACTCAATCTCTCGCATATGGATATCATCAGCGGCGCTGGCCACGATGCGATGTTTGTCGGCCGCGTGGCTCCCGCCGCGATGATCTTTATTCCCTGCAAGGATGGCATCAGCCACAACGAAATTGAGAGCGCCACACCGGAGCACGTTCACGCTGGCTGTAACGTGCTACTACACGCCATGCTTGAAGCAGCCGGTGTTGAGGATGGTGAATAATCATGGCCGACTCCTTTGAAACACTAACGGCCGTCGGCGCATTGGCTCGTTTCGGCGAGGGGTCGCTCTCGCCGGAGGCACTGGTCGAGGACTGCTTGGCGCGGATTGAGCGCGATAACCCCAAGGTCAATGCATTTACCTGCGTAAATGATGTAGAGGCTCGGCGCCTGGCCGCAGACTCGGCTAGACGCTGGCAGGCAGGCACGCCCTGCGGCCCGCTGGATGGCATACCCATTACCATTAAAGACCTCACCTTAACCAAAGGTTTGCCTACGCGCCTAGGGTCAACCACCACCTCGGCAGATGGCCCTTGGGAGGTAGACGCCCCGATCAGCCGCCACCTGCGCAACGCCGGGGCCATCGTGATTGGCAAAACCACTTCACCGGAGTTTGGCTGGAAAGGCGTCACCGATAACCCGCTGCACGGCATTACTCGCAACCCTTGGAACACTGAACTTACCCCAGGGGGCTCATCCGGTGGTGCAGCCGCAGCCGCAGCGCTCAATTTGGGTTTGCTTCACCAGGGCAGCGACGCGGGCGGTTCAATCCGCATTCCATGCAGTTTCACCGGCACCTTTGGCATTAAGCCCACCTTTGGCTGGGTGCCCCAATGGCCCGCTAGCGCCATGAGTACACTCTCCCACCTGGGGCCGATGACCCGCACCGCCGCCGACAGCGCGCTTATGCTTGGCGTGATGGCGCAGCCGGATGTGCGGGATGGCTATTCCGGCAATCCACTCGGGCCAGACTGGCTTACTCCGCCCCCTGCGGATCTGCGTGGCTGGCGCATCGCCTTTAGTGCTGACCTTGGCTATGTAGAGGTAGCCCCGGATATTGCCCAGCAGGTTGAGGAGGCCGTTGCCCATTTAGAAGCACTGGGCGCGACCGTAGAACGCGTGGATCCTGGCTTTAGCGATCCAATTAAAACGTTTAATACCCTCTGGTTTGCGGGCGCCACCCAAGCGATCGAAAAACTCAACGAACAGCAGCAGGCAGCGCTCGACCCAGGATTTCTGGATATTGCCAGACGAGGGCAGGATGTATCGCTTTCCGCCTACCTCGCCGCCCGGCGCGAGCGCAGCGAATTAACGGCACAGATGGCGGCGTTTCATAAGCGCTATGATTTGCTGGTCACGCCTACGATGCCCATTGCGCCCTTTGCCGCGGGCCACAACGTGCCGCCGGGTGGAACCTACCGCGATTGGATGGACTGGACGCCGTTTAGCTACCCCTTCAACCTTACCCAACAGCCCGCCGCATCGCTGCCTTGCGGGCTGGATAACAGGGGCTTGCCGGTAGGCTTGCACCTTGTGGCAGGCAAATACCAAGATCTAAAAGTACTGCATGCTGCCCAACTGCTGGAGCGCTACTTGCCACCACTAACGCCGCCCAACTAATGATTAGTCTGCTCCCGCGCCAGCTCAGCGAACTGTTTGCGGGAGGGTTTAAAACCCACCCCTGGCGGCCAGGCCAGGCAGGCGTCGGGCACCATAAAGCCGGGCAGTGCTTCGCGTACCCAGGCACTTAGCGCTGGTTCAGATACGGCCTCGCCGTGCCAATCGATAAACGCCACCGGGCGCTCCCCCCACTCGGGGTGGGGCACCGGTACCACCAACGCCTGGGCGATGCTAGGGTGGTCGACCAAACGCTGCTCAATACTTTCCGGCTGAATATTCTCGCCACCGGAGATAAAACCGTTATCGAGCCGCCCCTCCACCACCAGCGCGCCTTCCTTGGTGAAGTGCCCCTTATCGCGGGTGGCAAACCAGCCCTGATCGTTGAGCGCTGGATCAACCACGCCGTCATTCAAATAACCGCAGAACAGGGTCTCGCCGCGCAGCTGAATTTCACCGTCAACTATTCTGACCTCACGCCCCGGCAGCGGCCTACCGACAACGCCCGGCGCGGTGGGAATACCTGTGCAGACCTGGCTGGCCATTTCCGAGAGCCCGTAGCTAACCTTCGGCGTTAGCCCCAGTGATGTCATCTTCGCCACCAGCGGTGCGGGAATCGCCGCGCCGCCCAGCAACAGCTCGCGCAGCTGCGTGCGCTGGGGCGTAAAGCCCACTTTCAGCAGCCGCCAAAGCTGGGTCGGTACCAGTGAAAGGTGAGTGATTGACTGCTGTTCAAGGCGCGCGGGAAGCGTGTGTGGCTCCTCATCGAGAATCACCCGCCCACCGGCGAGAAAAACGCGAAATGGGATAGCGTAGCCACCGATATGAAACAGCGGCAGCGAGAGCAGCCAGCCACTGTTCTGATCAACAGGAATAAATGACGCCGAACCGCACGCCGAGGCCAAATGATTGGCCACACGATGCAACACTGCTTTGGGTGTACCGCTAGAGCCAGAGGTAAAAATGGTGTTGCACAGCTGGCGACCATCAAGCGATGGCGCCTCATCTGCTTCAGCTTCCGCCAGAAAATCGAGGGCAACCGGCGTTAGCTGTGCGGAGTAATCGTTGTCGCTTTCCGTTTGGCAAACCCGGCCAGCCTGCAAGCGCTTAGCTAGAGTGAGCTGCTGGGCAATAGGGAATGCAGTATTCAGCGGACAAAAAACAACCCCTGCTCGCAGGCAGGCCCACATCAGCAGCAAGGATTTAAGCGAGCCTTTGGCGGGTACAACTAACCGATCACCAGGCACAAAACCTTTTCGAGCCAGTTGCTGTGCTAAAGACGCTACATGACGACTAAGCGTCCGGTAACTAAGACGCACTGAGCCCGCTTCTATTGCGATATGCTCAGGGGACTCTTTTGCCCAATAGTGGATGGGGCAGGTGTCTATCACGCTGAATTTTCCATTTTAGAGAGACAGTGCAAGTTTTCTGTCATCACCTCGCCTGCGGTAGTGGCAACTCGCTCAGTGAACCAGTGCCCTGTATCCAGCCCCGGAGGCTCATCAGGCGCCCACTCGCTGGCCAACCGACTCAACAGCCCAAGGCCCAAGTCAGACTCAAAGCTGGAAGAGATCACTACCCGCAGGTTGCAGTCACTTGCCCGCTGAACGAGTGCTTCGCAAGCATTGAGGGAGCCAATCAGCGTGGGTTTGATCACCAAGGCTTTGATCTGTGGGTGACAGACCCACTCTTCCTGGCGCGATAGCGTCTCATCCAGGGCGATGGATACCCCCGTTGCCTCCGCCACGGCGATAGTATCGGCAAAGGCAGCGCAGGGCTCTTCCAGGTAGTCGATCTGTTTAAGGGGGAGTCGCATGCAGAAACGCTGGGCTTCTTCCCGTGTCCAACCGCCGTTGGCATCCAGAATCAGCTTCGTCGTGGGTAGCCGAATGGCGAACTGGTTAATCAGCGCCAGCTCCTCTGCCATGGCGTAGCGTGCCACTTTTAGCTTAAGCCTAAACGGCGGCAATGCCCCCCAACTCGCCACGATATTATCAAGCCCGAGCATCAATTCCCTGGGCACGCCCTGAAGCAGTGGATAGGGCGGCAAAGGCGCGGGAAGGTTGGCAGGCCATTGGCGCTGGGCGCAGTCGAACCCAAACTGCACCGACGGCAACGTTGGCGTTGCTTTCTCGCCACGCTGCATAGTTGCCAGGCAGGCCAGGCTTTCAGCTTCCGCATCAGCAAGGGTTTCGGTTGAGAAACCGGGCAGCGAGGCTATCTCGCCCCATTGCCCGTTGATGCACACCAACAGCCCTTCCCTGTTTACTAGCCGATTGCCTTTAAAGATCAGCGGCTGGCGGAACGGTAGGGAGTAGCGGTAGAGCGCCAGCTGCATTATGGATTACGCGGGTAGCGGGAAAAATCCGGGCGGCGCTTTTCGTTAAAGGCGTTGCGCCCCTCCTGCCCCTCTTCGGTCATGTAGTAGAGCATGGTGGCGTTGCCCGCCAGCTCTTGAAGCCCGGCCTGGCCATCACAGTCGGCATTGAGCGCAGCTTTCAGGCAGCGTAGCGCCATCGGGCTGTGCTGCAACATCTCTCGGCACCAGCGCACGCTCTCTTTTTCCAGTTCGTCGAGCAGTACTACATGGTTGACCAGCCCCATTTCCAGCGCCTGCGCAGCGCTGTACTGGCGGCATAGAAACCAGATCTCCCGAGCCTTTTTCTGGCCCACAATGCGCGCCATATAGGAAGCGCCGTAGCCGCCATCGAAGGAGCCGACTTTGGGGCCGGTTTGGCCGAAAACTGCGTTCTCGGCGGCGATGGTCAGGTCGCACATCATATGCAACACATGCCCACCGCCGATGGCGTAGCCCGCCACCATAGCGATCACCGGTTTGGGGCAGGTACGAATATCGCGCTGGAAATCCAGTACGTTGAGGTGATGGGTGCCCTCTTCATCCTGGTAACCGCCATAGTCACCACGGATGCGCTGATCACCGCCGGAACAGAACGCTTTATCGCCTGCACCAGTGAGAATAATCGCCCCAATGGCACTGTCGTGGCGGGCGCGATTAAGCGCTTGGGCCATTTCGCTCACGGTTAGCGGGCGAAAGGCGTTGCGTACCTCGGGGCGGTTGATGGTAATCCGCGCAATGCCATCGGCAGTGGTGTGATACAAAATATCCTGGTAGCCATCTGAGCGATCCTGCCACTCTACCGGCGCATAGAGGTCTGTTTCAGTGAGTCCGTTAATCATGACAATCTCTTTTTTTATCTGTCAGGGATAGTGATTACCACGCGCCGTTTAACCCAGCATGCCTGCCACGACCAAGCCTAACGCTAAAATGCTTAGCAGAGCGGCACCGCCATACATCAGCTTTTTATTGGTGGCGTCATTGCCCACACTGATATCAAACATCCCATGTCGTAAGCGGTGGGCGGCGTGGAACAGCGGCAGGCAAACCACCGCGCCAATAAACAGAAAGCCCGGCACGCTAAATAGCAGTGATGATGCTCGCTCATAGCTCAGTGCTTCGGCGGGCAGCAGGCCCAGGGGCAGTAAAACGGCGACAAACAGAATCACGGCGGGCAGCAAGACGGCAAAACAGACACCGCCTGCACTAAACAGCCCCCACCAGAGCGGTTCATCAAAGGCTTGTTTATGCTGTGTACCATGTTTACTAATGCTCATGCCTACACCCTCCCCAATGACCAGAAAAATAGCAGCGCAACCGCCACCACGCCTGCCCACTGCCCAGCAACAATGACCTGATCAGGCAGGCTATGCCCGGCGATACGAATCGGCATCACCCGTGGGAATAACACAAAGAAAGTAGCGGCGTGGAACAGGCTGGCGGCCAATGCTAGAAGATTTAGCAGCAGCACAATTGGCGAACCCATAAAGGCAATCCATCCCTGCCAACTCTCCGCCCCTTGCAGAAGCGCCACCATACCGGCGAGTAAACACAGCGTGAAAAACACCAGCGGCAGCACCGTGGCTTCGCGCAGCATATAAAGCTTAAAAAAGCGGTGTTTAAGCCACCAGTTGCGTTTCAGCGGTGGCAGGCGTTGCGATGATGATTTATCCATATTCATTCTCCTACCCTTTAAACAGCGCAATAAGCGTGTGTTTAGCCGCTTCGACCTTGCCCTGATTGACCGCTGCCGCTGGGTCAACGTGTTTGGGGCATACCTTCGAGCAGAAGCCCACAAAGGTGCAGCTCCATACGCCGTCGTGGCGGTTCAGCTCGGCCATGCGCTGTTTTTTGCCGTGATCGCGGCTATCTAGGTTGTAACGGTGGGCAAGCGTAAGCGCTGCCGGGCCGAGGAACTCTTGATTAAGCCCAAACTGCGGGCAGGCGGAGTAGCAAAGGCCGCAGTTAATGCAGTTGGCGAACTGTTTGTATCGGGCAAGCTGCTCCGGCGACTGTTGATAGGTCTCCGGCGCCTGCGGGTCGTAAGCTTTTACCGGGTTGTCGTCAATTAAGTAGGGCTTAACCGCGGCCAAATGCTCAAGGAATATCTCCATATCCACCACCAGATCCCGCTGCACCGGGAAGTGCGCCAGCGGCTCAATACGAATATCGCCCTGGTAATCGCGTAGGAAGGTTTTACAGCCGAGCTTGGGAATGCCGTTGACCATGACTCCGCAGGAGCCACAAATCGCCATCCGGCATGACCAGCGGTAGCTCAGAGTACTATCGAGCTCTTCCTTAATATGGTTGAGGGCATCCAGCAGTGAGGTGCTGTCATCCACAGGCAAGTCGTACGCCTGCCAGTAGGGTTCAGCCGAGCTGTCCGGCAGGTAGCGTTTGACGCTGATGTGCTTGGTAGTGATCTGATCGGTGCTCATGCCTTACTCCCCTTGCCCGCATCGCCATAGGCCCGCTCTGCCGGGGCGGAGAATTGCACATCAACGTCCTGCCAGCACAGCTCGGCATGGCCATCGCCCTGGTAAAAAACCTGGCTGTGCTTGAGGTAGTTAACGTCATCGCGCTTCTGCATGCCTTCATCCAGGCGCTGGTGAGCACCGCGGGATTCACGGCGTTCAAGCGCCCCTAAACAGGAGGCTTCGGCAATATCCAGGCCACACTCCAGCTCCAAACACTCCAGCAGCTCGGTGTTGAATATCTTGCTGGTATCGTTAACGCGAACCTGGTTAAAGCGTGCACGAAGCTGGCGCATGGTATCCAGCGAGTGGCGCATGCCCTCTTCGCTGCGGTAAATCCCGCAGCCACTCTCCATGGCTTGTACCATGGCATGCTTGAGCTCTACCCAATTTTCCCCACTACCTGTGCCGTCGCATAGCCGCAACAGCTTAGCTTGTTGGCGGTCGCCCTGGGCTTCCAGCAGGCGCTCATCGGCCCACTCGGTTTGCGCCGCACGCTTGCTTGCCTGCTCACCGGCCAGGCGGCCAAACACCAATAGCTCGGTCAGCGAGTTTGAGCCCAGGCGGTTGGCACCGTGCAGCCCCACCGAAGCGCACTCCCCGGCGGCGTAGAGCCCAGCGATGGAGGTTTCACACTGTGGGTTGGTTTCAATGCCGCCCATGGTGTAGTGCACCGCCGGGCGAATGGGGATGGGTTCTTTCACCGGGTCGACGTTGATATAGGCTTTGGCCAACTCGCAGATAAAAGGCAGGCGCTCAAGAATAGTCTTTTCACCCAGGTGGCGCAGGTCAAGATAGACCACGTCGCTGTCGCCAAACTTGCCGGTGCGGCCCGCCTGCTGCTCTTGCCAGAAGGCCTGGGAGAGTTTGTCCCGCGGGCCCAGCTCCATGTACTTGTTTTCCGGCTTGCCCAGCGGCGTTTCCGGGCCAAGGCCGTAATCCTGAAGATAGCGGTAGCCGTCTTTATTAAGCAGAATGCCGCCTTCGCCCCGACACGCTTCGGTAATCAAAATGCCGGAGCCGGGTAGGCCAGTGGGATGATACTGAACAAACTCCATATCCCGCAGCGCTACGCCGTGACGGTAGGCCATCGCCATGCCGTCGCCGGTGACAATTCCCGCGTTAGTATTGAAGCGGAACAGGCGCCCGGCGCCGCCGGTAGCGAGAATCACCGCTTTAGCGCGCAGCAGGGTCAGTTCACCGGTGGCTATCTGCAGGGCGATCACGCCAATCACAGCACCTTCATGAACGGCAAGATCGAGCACGAAGAACTCATCAAAGCGCTCGATTTCGGGGTATTTCAGCGAGGTTTGAAACAGCGTGTGAAGCATATGGAAGCCGGTTTTGTCCGCAGCAAACCAGGTGCGGGCAGTTTTCATGCCGCCAAAGCGGCGCACCTGTACCTGACCATCGTCCTTACGGCTCCAGGGGCAGCCCCAGCGCTCCATCTGCACCAGCTCTTGATAGGCATGATGAACAAAGTAATCGACGACGCCCTGCTCAACCAGCCAGTCACCGCCTGACACCGTGTCGTCAAAATGCGCCTGATGGGAATCCTCGGCACTAGTCACGGCAGCCGCCCCACCTTCCGCCGCCACGGTATGCGAGCGCATCGGGTACACCTTGGACAGCAGCGCAATGCGTTGCGGGGTGTTGTGCTCTTTGGCGTGCTCTGCAGCACCAATGGCAGCGCGTAAGCCTGCGCCACCCCCACCGACAATCACGATATCGAAATCTCGCTGCTGCATGACGCTTCCTTCCGTTAGCCAAGTCAAAGGTGGTGGTAGCGACACTCTTCGGTGCCCTTTCATTATTCGAACTTACCACGCCCTTGGCAGGCGCTTCTCATTAGTCGAAAGAACTATTGACACACGTCAAGCAAGTTGGAAATCGAGTGAATATTGCTATTTAACTCGCCCCACACCACCTACTCTTCAAGCCACTCATTGCCGGGCAGAAAGCTATCTGCCAAGCAATAAACATAGCCCTAACAGGCTCAAGAGAGGTGCTGCATGACGACTAATGCTCAACCCTCATCGCGATGGAAACTGCTAGCTCCATTAGCCGTCGCTATTATCATTGCACTTTTACCCACGCCCTCTGGGCTTGCGCCCCATGCCTGGTACTTCTTCGCTATTTTTCTGGGCGTCGTAGTGGGCTTAATCCTTGAACCATTACCAGGTGCGGTGGTGGGTTTGATCGGCGTGACGCTAGTGGCGCTGCTCTCCCCCTGGGTGCTGTTTTCCCCGGAACAGCTAGCGGCTGACGGATTTAACCCCGCCAGCCAAGCCTTTTCATGGGCGGTGTCGGGCTTTACCAACGCCACCGTCTGGCTAATTTTTGGCGCCTTTATGTTTGCCCTGGGGTATGAAAAAACCGGTTTGGGCAAGCGAATATCCCTCTGGCTGGTCAAAACCATGGGCAAGCGCACCTTGACCCTAGGCTACGCAGTGATGATTGCCGATGGCATTTTGGCGCCCTTTACCCCCTCCAACACCGCCCGCAGCGGGGGCACGATCTACCCGGTGATTCGCAACCTGCCGCCGCTTTACGATTCACTGCCTAACGACCCCAGCATGAAGCGTATGGGCAGCTTTTTGATGTGGACGGCGCTTGCCTCTACCTGCGTGACCAGTTCGCTATTTTTAACCGCGCTGGCCCCTAACTTATTAGCCATCGCACTAACCGAAAGTGCAACCGGCATAGAGATCAACTGGGGGCAGTGGTTTATGGCGGTAGCGCCGGTGGGCATTCTGCTCCTGCTGCTGGTGCCACTATTAAGCTATTGGCTATGCGCGCCAGAAGTGAAGGCGGGCCACGAAATTTCCGACTGGGCTGGGCAGGAATTAACCAAGCTGGGCGCTCTGACTCGCAATGAAATAGTGCTCGTCATCATGGTCGTTTCGGCTCTGCTGCTGTGGATTTTTGCGAGTGACATTATCTCTGCCTCACTGGTGGGGTTAATCGTCATCTGCGGCATGCTGCTAACGGGTATGGTGACCTGGAACGATATTCTTGATAACCGGGCCGCCTGGAACACCTTTGTGTGGTTTGCCACCCTAGTCGCGCTGGCAGGTGGGCTGAGCCTTGTCGGATTTGTGACATGGTTTGGCAATGTGGTGGGCGGGCAGATCAGCCACTTCGACCCGTTGATGGCCATGGTGGCGCTGGTGGTCATCTTCTATCTACTGCACTACTTCTTCGCCAGCGTGACGGCCCACGTGACCGCTCTGCTGCCGGTGATTCTGGCGGCAGCATCGGGCATTGCCGGACTGGATATGCAGATGTTTATTCTACTGCTACTCCCCACCCTCGGCTTTATGGGTATCCTCACTCCCTATGGCACTGGGCCAAGCCCGGTTTACTACGGCAGTGGCTACCTACCCAGCGCACTGTTTTGGCGGCTAGGGGCGATCTTCGGACTGCTATTCCTGGTGGTGTGGCTAGTGATCGGCCTGCCTTGGCTAATGGTGATCAGCTGATTGAACCGTCAGCTATCAGTGCCAAACCAAGCGTTAAGATGCTGTGAGAACGCCTCTGGTTGCTCTACATGGAGATTATGGCCCCCTTCCAGCGTGATATGACAAAGGTTCGGGGCCATTGTTGCTAGGTGGGTAGCCAGGGTGTGGAACTTGGCGTCTCGCTGGCCTGAAAAATAGCTGACCGGTAGCGAGGTATTTTCCAGCCAATTCCATAGCGAGGGTTGATGCCCCAAGGACGTTGACCGCAGCATATTGGCGACGGCTGGCCCGTGATTATCTAATCGACGATTAATCTGCTGACTGCGCTGAGCCTTGGAGAGATCAGCAAACACCGGCTGCTGATACCAGTCGGTAAGTACGTCTTCCAACGTTTCCTGCTCGAAACGTAGCGCCCAGCGTTCATCATGGGCAATACGGGCAGAGCGCTCACTGACAGGCAGCCCTGGGTGGGCGCTTTCCAGCCTGAGCGCTTCCAGCCCTGGCGGTTGACGACTGGCATGGTACAGCGCCAAACGCCCGCCCAGGGAGTAGCCCAGCAGGCAGTAACGGCGAATATCGCGAGCTATCAGTGTGTCGCTAAGCCAGTGGTGAAACGCTTCAAAAGAGCCTACTTGTACCTGGTGATTTTGGCCGTGGCCTGGCAAGTCCAGCGCTAGGCAATTGATGCCTTCCAAGCCAGCGATGACCTCTCCCCAGTCTTGGCAGTTACCCAGCAGGCCGTGAAGCAGCACTAGCGTTGGCGCCTGCTGCAGAGGTTCACGGCTCACGCGGCTCCCCTCGAATCGCTGCACCAAGCGCCTTAAGATCATCGGCGACCTGTTGATGGGGTACGTTAACCTCGATCAGTGTAACGCCCGCCGTTAACGCCTGGGTATAAGCCGCCACGAAGGTCTCCAGTGATTTGGGTGCTAAATAGCCAAGCCCAAACATCTTCGCCGCATGCTCGAAGTTCAAGCCGTGAGGCTGACGGTAGTAGCGCTCTAGCAGTTCGCCCTCTTTGGGCACCGGCAGCATATGAAAAATACTGCCGCCATCATTATTGAGAATAATCACCACCAGCGGCTGGGTCGCCTGCTTTAACAGCGCCAGGCTGTTGAGATCATGCAGCGCGCTGGTATCGCCCAGCACAATCGTCGTGGGTTGCGAGCATGTGCAGCTAAGGCCATAGGCCGTGGCGATCAGGCCATCGATACCGGAGGCACCGCGATTGGCGAATACCTGCAAAGGCGTTTGGCGATGCGTACCTAGCATATTCATCAGCCGTGCGGGCAGGCTGTTGCCGATAAACAGCTGCCCTTCGGCCAACTGCGCCAGCTGGTGGCAAACACCCAGCTCTGAGAATGCCGTACAGCGCTCTTCCATTAGATGGCTAGTGCGGCGCTGAAGGCTATCCAATTGATGCCAAGGCGATTGCTCAGAGTGCGCTGGAAAAGCAGCGATAAAGTCAGCAGGCGAGCCTATCAAACGGCGCTTAACGCAGTAGTCGGGATCCAGCCGTTGGGGCAGCGGATCAACCAGCCAGACATCCTGCCAGGGCTGCTGGGCAATAAACTGGGTTAATCGCTTGGAGATTAACCGACCGCCAAACTGCAGAAGCACTTCTGCCTTAGCCAGTTCCGCGCTAAAGCATTCGTCATGCAGCGCTAAATCAAAATGAATCAGATTGAGGGGATCAAAACGCACCTGGCTCTGCACATCCGCCAACAATGGCCAGCCCAACTGCCTCGATAGCGCAACCACTTGCTGCGCCTGCTGCGGGTCATCAACGCTGCCGACAACAATCAGGCCGCGCTGCTGGGCAAACGCTTCCCACTCGTTGTTGAGCGCTGGAATGACAGTACTGGTCTTCACATCCCCCCATGACCAATCACTCCACGGTTTTGAAGCCATCAGCCAGCGCCCTAGAGGGGCGAGATAGTCGCTGGCGTCCACTAAGCTGGCGCCGGGGTAAAGAGGCTCACGGTAACGGCAGTTAATATGCATGGGCCCAGGGGTGCGTTGCTGCTGCTCAATCGCTTGATCAATCGTGCTAAGTAGAAACGCTGCTTTTATCTCAGCAGCGGGAGGCGGCAGATCGTGGTGAACAATCGTGTGACGGGAGAATATATCCCGCTGGTCGATTGCCTGGTTGCTGCCGTTATCCAGCAGCTCAATGGGGCGGTCGGCAGAGAGCACAATCAGCGGCACGCCAAGCAGCTTGGCTTCCACCACCGCAGGATAGAGGTTCGCCACGGCGGTGCCCGAGGTGGTAATTATCACCACTGGCCGCTGACTGCCCCGGGCAATGCCCAGCGCCATAAACCCCAGCCCGCGCTCATCAAAATGGCAGTGGCAGCGTAAATCGGCATGCTCGCTGGCGACCATGGTTAGAGGCGACGAACGCGAACCCGGCGCCAGCACCACGTCGCGCACGCCTAAGCGGTAGAGCTCCTCCAGCATCAGCGCCGCCCAAACATGATTAAAGGTGGCGTGCGCTTGCGCAAAACCGCTCGATAAAGGTGTTGCCATGTACGTTATCCCATCCCTAGCAGCGACATAATATCAGCGATTTTGGTATCCAGTTCACGCCACTCCTCATCCGGCTGGGAGCCTGCCACAATGCCTGCACCGGCATAAAGCCGAATCGCTTGTGGGCCGATATGGGCGCAGCGAATGGTCACGGCGAGATCGCTACTGGCATGGCTAATTCGCCCGAAAACACCCGCATACCAGCCGCGTTGATGAGGCTCATGCTGACGAATAAACGCCAACGCCGACTCGCGAGGAACACCGCCCACCGCCGGGGTAGGCGGCAGCACTGAAAGCAGTTGCTGGTCGGTGACGTTGCAATGCAGTTCAGCATGAATCAAACGCCGTATATGATGCACCGAGCGTAGCTTAACCGTATGCGCCTCGCCCATATCGATTTGGCAAGCAAGCGGCTCAAGCTGGGTCAGCAGTTGCTGATAGACGCACTGGTTTTCCAGCGTGTTTTTCTTATCTGCCAGCAGCTCAGCGGCAAGCGTTTGGTCTTGCTGGGCGTCACGCCCACGGCGCGCGGTGCCCGCCAGGGCCTCGGTGATTAAGTGGCGACCTTCACGCTTATAGAGCTGCTCCGGCGGGCAGCCAATAAATGCTTCATGGGAAGTAAACTGAACACCAAAATGAAAACAGTCGGCGGCCCCTGCCTGCCAGTGCGACAGCAGCGCCCAGGGGTTCGGGGTTTGCGGTGTTTCAAGACGCGTTTCACGGGAAAGCACCACCTTGGGGGTATGCACAAGGTGGTCGGGGTTCGTTACTTTCCCCACCCACGCCGTCCAATCCTGTTGACTAGGGCGGTCTTTACGCTGGTAAACGAGGGCCTGTAGGCGAGGCAATGGCTGCGCTTCTACCAAGGCGTCTAAACAGGCACGGGCTTGGGCGATTTCGGCAGTAGGACTGCGGTTATCGAAACGTAGATTCAGTGACAGCGTCGCGCCATCTTGATCACGTTTAAGCTCGATGCGCGGTAGCAAAAAGTGACAGGCGGGAAAGTGTTCCCAACCCGGCGCACCAGGGTCAAAAGCCATACCGCCAAAATAGTCGGGCTGCTGGCCGCCGACACCTGCCAGCGCAGCAATGTCGGTATCCAGTGCCGCTAGTGAATCAAAGGCGTTAACAGCCCCCAGCGCTGCATGCTCAACCGCGCCCGCATCACGCGCATGCCAGTAGAGGCGAGGGTACACGCTTTGCACGTTTAGCCACCCCATCAGGTTATCCACCTGACAGGGAGTAGTTAGGCGGATAAACCCTGTTTTATCGGTATGGCGAAGCGCATCAAGCTGATGCCTGAGGGCTTCAATAGGGTTAAATCGCATAATTCGCCTGTTCTGGAAGCGTTACTAGCGCCGAATATTTGTTTCGTCTAAATAAGCTACCCATCATAACGCAGACTCCTGACGCCGGGGCGATCCGGTTTAGCCCGGCCTTCAGCTGCAAGGATGTCGACATCATTTATTAAAGTTGCGGATATAGAAGACGTGAGGCTTGGTTCCCTGATCCCGCTGGAGCACCCGTGGGGTGTACTTGGCCAGCGCCTTGCTGGGCGGGCTTTCCAGGTCGTTCAGGTCACCAAAGATGCGGGCATCTGCGGGGCAGGCGACCACACAGGCGGGATCCTCACCCACTGCAAGACGGTGGTCACAGAAGGTGCACTTTTCGACCATGCCGCGATCACGAATACCCTGATAAGTCGTGGCCCTTGCGGGGTTGTAGTAAGGAATCGGTGCATCAGCCGCCTGGGCGACCTCTTGGCCGGTCGAGGTTCCCCCCGGTATGGCCGGCTCGCTGTCGCGCATAAAGTTCTGGTGGGGATCTTCCTTGTTGAACCAGATGACACCATAGGGACAGGACAGTTGACACAGGCGGCAGCCGATACACTTGTCGGTGTCATGCAGGGTCAGCCCATCCTCACTCTTGTGCATCGCCGTGGTCGGGCAGTTAGTGACACAAGGCGCATTTTCACAGTGGTTACAGAGGGTCGGGATATAGTTGTAACGGGTATCCGGGAAGGTACCTGTGGTCTCGATGATGTGATTCGACCAATGGAACTCCACCGGCACGTTGTTCTCACTCTTGCAGGCGATGTCGCAAGCCGCACAGCCAACGCAGCGATGCAGGTCGATCACCATGGCATAACGCTTGTCACTCATATACTAGCCTCCATTGCCAGGGTTTAGACCCGCTCGACCTTGACGCGTGATTGGCCACCGTGGCGGGCGGTCGAGCCGCTGAGGCGCTCGAACTCAGGGTACAGAATTTCGTTGTTATTGCCGCCGAGCGGCACATGCTCGGAGAAGTTGGCGGCGGCGACCCGGCCATAGGCCCAGTGGCCCTGGCCATAGCATTTCGCCACCGTGCCCGGCCTGAGCCCTTCCCAGCGCTTCAACTGAACGGTGATGGAACCCGTCGTCGAGGTGACTTTGACCCTATCGCCGTCGTGCAGCCCAAGGGCGTCTGCATCGACCGGGTTCATTTTGAGTACGTCACTCCAGTTCTCGTCACCTGGGTCGACGTTCTTGT
Organism: Halomonas sp. ISL-56; assembly: GCF_018612805.1. Classification (NCBI taxonomy): domain Bacteria; kingdom Pseudomonadati; phylum Pseudomonadota; class Gammaproteobacteria; order Oceanospirillales; family Halomonadaceae; genus Halomonas; species Halomonas sp. ISL-56. The sequence goes on from NZ_JAGGRO010000012.1 coordinate 153,975, forward strand.
GCGCCTGGTACCAGGTACAGTTGGCCGAGCGCCCTTCGCGGTTCAAGCGAGAACGGTGTTCAAAAAAGATGAAGGGGTATTCAGCCTCGTCACCATGGCGAAGAGCGGGTTCGAAGTGGGGAACGAAGGCAAGCTCTCCGCGACCGACATAGTTGGTTGCCTCAAGTACCTTGTCTACCGTGGTGGCATGACGGTCGGCATGCCCCTGCAGAGCGGCCTTGAGTGTTTCGCTGTAGAACTCGACCTTGCCTGTCTGGGTGGCAAAGTTGTCGATACGCTGACCATATTCATAGCGATGGGAATTCCAGACGCCCTTCGCCTTGAAATCTTCCCAGCCCTCGAGACGGTCGCCATACCGGCCATAATCCGGGTGGGTGCTGTCCCAGCAGCCGCGCGTCAGCATCTTCAGGGCGGATTCGGTGAATTCCTCGCCATTGGTCGGCGCCGCGCCGGTTTCCGGATCAGCGAAGGCTTCGGTGTAGTAACGATAGAGGTTATCGAAGCCCCGCTCGGCCAGCTTTTCCGCCAGCATGAAGGGCACTTCCGTCTCGTCCTGCTTTACGTCCCAAAGCGGCTCAAGCACCCGCTGATTCAGCGAGACATAGCTGTGCAGATTCTGCTTGTTCTTGATGAATCCCCACTTCTCGAACAACTGGTGAGCGGCGGGCAGCACCAAGTCTGCGAACATCGACATTTCCGAGGCATTGGTGGTCAGGTGCACAAAGAAGGGAAGCTCCGACAACGCCTGCTCCCAGCGATAGGAGCCGGAGGTGGAGAAGCCGAAATTCGACCAGTAGGCAATGGCCACCTTAATCTCGTTGGGACTCTTGGCGAGCATACCGTCGGCGGCGGCATTGGTTACCACACCGCCTCCGCTCTTGCCGCCGTTGAGTGATGGGAAGGCCAGCGTGCCGCGCTGATCGATCTTGTCGTACTTGCTATGGCTTGCAGCCAGCTCGTCCTGATAGGCCGTCAGGTCGGGTATATCGCCAGTAGGATCCTTGACCTTGGCGACCACGCCTCCTTTGGCATCAATGGAACCCACCAGGCCGTTGAGGGCATGGGTGGCCATGGATGAATAGCCACCACGGGCCTGCATGGAGGCACCGGGAGACAGCCAACTGATGGCCCGCGAACCGGCAGCGGCGAACCCCAGCGCCACACGCCGAATCTGTTCTGCGGGAATGCCGGTGCGCTCTGCCGCCCACTCCGGGGTGCGATCCTTGAGCTCAATATTCCACCACTGAACCACACCATGGGTATGGATCTCGTTGAATACCGGCACCGTAGTCTGGCTCTCGTCGACGGTCTGTCCCACCACAAAGCGGTTTTCACCATCGGTGAAATCTCCGACGAAGGCCTTGTTCCAGACGCCTTCAGCGAGGATGACGTGAGCCATGGCCACCGCCAGCGCGCTATCCTCGCCAGGGATCACCGGCAACCATTCATCGGCTTTCGCGGCAGTGGCGGACAGCCGTGGGTCGACAACGGCCACGGTGGCATTGTCGCTCATGTTGCCCCAGAAATTGATGGCGTGGGGCACCTGCCGGTTGGAACTCACCGGGTCGGCGCCCCAGCAGAGCACATAACGGGTGTGTTCTAGGTCATAGTCCCGATAGTCCCACTGGCCCTCCACATAGTAGGGGCCGAACTTCTCGGCCTCGGCGCAGATGGCCGAGTGACTGATATTATTCGGGCTGCCGATGATCTTCGGCACGGCGGAGTAGAGGATATCGCGCAGGTAGGTATAGCGGCCGCGGAAGAGCGCAAACTTCTCGGGCTCCCCGGCATCGCGCAGCTCCATGATCTTGTCGGCGAGCATGTCCATCGCCTCGTCCCAGGAAATCGGCACGAAGCCTGGATCCTTACCGCGCCCCTTTTCGGGATTGGTGCGCTTCATCGGCTGGCGGACTCGATCGGGGTCATAGACTTGTTGCAACGCCAGGTGCGGGCGTGGACAGATCTTGCCGTGGTTGGCCTTGGCCAGCGGATTGCCACGCATATGAACGGCGCGGCCGTCGACCACCTTGATCTGCACCGGGCACCAGCTCGTGCAGCCCTGGCAGGTGGAGGGCATCCATTTTCCAGCGGCTTCCGCGGGTTGTGCCTGGGCGCTGGCTGTCGAGAATAAACTCAGTGCCGGGCCCCCTGCCGCAGCGGCGACGGTACCGGCGCTGCCCTGAAGAAAGCCTCGGCGAGAAATCTGCCAAGCTTCATCATGTTTGGATGTCGGGATCTGATCCGTCATGGGAAAACTCCTCAGGATAAAGTGGTCAGCGTCGAGACCGGCGGGCTCAGCTGTCCGCCCAGTACCGCCACGTAACGGATGGCAAAACCGCCTCCCAGCATCAGTACGCAGAGGATAGCGGTGGCAAAGGCCGGCAAGGAGCGCCCACGTAGACCCGCCAGCAAGGCGGCGACGCACAGGGCCAGGGCTCCGATCAGCGCAGTGACGGCCAGGGTGATAAGGCTGCCATAGGTTGCCAGCACGGCGGTTATCACCTCCTGGTCGCGTGTTGGGCCGAAGCGAAGATCTATCCACCAGGCAAGTAGAGTGACCAGCAACAAAGCTGTCGACACCAGCATGACCAGCACCAACGGACGCAACCCTGCCCAATAGTCTTTCAGGCTCCCCTCCTCCGAACGGGCGCCCAGGAGGGCGATGCGAATCATGTGCACCAGCAGGGCACCGGCGCTCCCAGTGACCATGAAGAGCAGCACAGAGGCGATGACCATCTGGCCCGTGGCCCACAGCGGGTGCGAGGAAATCACTGCCAGCAGCACACCGTGATAGAGGCCGGTGAGCACTGCGAGAGGAACCGCGACCCAGCCCACCAGTCGAGCACTCAGCCAGTCGAGCAGGGAGACGTTAGGGAACAGCAGACGAAATGCAAAAATAGTGCTCAAGCCCACGAAGGCGCCCTGCAGCAAAGCGCCCCACCACATGATCGAGGTCGGGGCGAAATTAAGCCCCATCTGATAGACGTGGAGCTTATAGCCAAGTTTCGAAAACAGCAGGGTCAGGCCGATGGCCACCGCTACCGGGGCGATCACCGCGGCTGTTTGGGCCAGGGGCCGATAGCGACGATCCGCCAGGCACCAGAGCAGGAAGGCGAGCAGGAAAGCGCCAACGCCGAGGCCACCCAGGGACAGATCCCAGGCAACCCGCGCGTCCCAGATAATGCCGGGCTGTATCTCATAGAGCGGTGTTTCATAGAACTGTGTCTCAGAGAAGGGTGACGTATCCATGATCGACCTCTTTGTGATGGTGAGGGTGTCTGCTGCTACCAGTGGTCATTGTCCGTGTCGACAGGCGGGACAGCGGCGAAATTGTCGTTCGATATCGGCGGCCCCGGTCGTCGCCGAAAGTTTTGCGATCATCGAGTCCAGCAGCGTCACCGGCATGTGCGAGCTGCCGCAGGCATCGCAGGTGGCAAGCGCTACTTCATTGAGAGGCTGCCAGCCATAGCGTTGTCCCGCGCTGGCCAGTCGAGGTTGCAGGGTGATGGCATCTTCCGGGCAGAGACGTTTGCAGAGACCGCACTGAATACAGTTGGCCTCGGCCAGTTCCAGCCGGGCGGTATGCTCGTTCTCACCATAGCGAATCGACGCCGTTGGGCAGGAATGGGCGCATACCGAGCACATGACGCAGGCTTGCAGGTCGACTGAAATCCCGCCGATCGGCGATCCGACCGGCAATTCAAGGGGCTGCTGGTCGCCAGGCATCAGGGCTTCCTGCCAACGGCGCAGGGCGGCATTGAGCAGCTCACGCTTGCGTGAATCCTGTGAGAGGACAAGAGGCTCGTTGAACATGTGCTGAACCATGGCGATGCCAGGCTCGTGTTCATATTTATGGCGAGCGCTGCCGATGCTGATAACGTCTTGGCCCAACCCCATGGCCTCGGTGATGCAGGCGATCTCGGCCAGGCGCTTATCCAACAGTTGACGAGTGTCGTCGGGCAGCCCGGCTTCGGGCGACAGCTCCACGCGATTGACGCCACGGGCTAGCGCAGCCAGCCAGAGTTCCTCGCCAAAGGCAGCGATCACCGGCACCTCCAGGACGGCATGCGAACCGAGTGACTCATTGGCGTCGCAATCGGGACGGGCACCTCCCGCCACCACATGCAGTGTCGACGGGGGATGTTCGCGCGCGTCGATGACACTGTTCATGCGCTCCAGCAGATCGAACCGACGGGGCTGGGCGACGCTTAGAGCCCCCGTTGGGCAGGCCAGCGTACAGGCGCTGCACCCCTGGCAGAGGTGGGGTTCGACACGAATCAGGGCGCCTTCGGAGCGGATAGCGTCGGCACCACAGACATCCAGACAGCGCGTGCAGCCCGTCTGCCCGGCGATCTCGTGGGCACAGATTTCCGCTGTGTAAGCGAAGTAGCGGGGTTTCTCGAAAGTACCCACCAGCTCGCCTGCCTGGGCGGCAAGATCCGATGGCATGACCGACGCATCGGCATGCAGGTAGCCCGGGGGATGTACCAAGCGTGCGAGTAGCGGATGCGTCGAGAGATCCATGATGATGTCGGCGGTCAGCAAGTGGGAGGCGTTGGTTTCCGTCATCGCCGATTCGATACGAAAGTCGCCCAGCCAGCCCTCGATGCGTAGCGGCGAAGCGTCGACCACCGTCCAGCTCTCGGGAGTCTGGCTGGCCGCCAGCCCCGGCGCTATGGCAATGATTCGCCCCTGGGTAAAATCACTGGCGAGTGCCAGCAGCGTCGATGCGCGATCACTGATCAGCGCCACAACCCCGTCAGACTGGTAAGTAACCCCGTTCACTGCGGCCCTTCCCACAGCGACGCGCGTCAGAATCGGTGTCCGACAGGTTGATCCATTGCTGAAGGGTTGCTGATTCATTTCGACTCCATTGCGGACAGGGGCATCACCCAGTGCTGACGTTGCAACAGCCCGCGGCTGCCTGTAGTCCCTGTCGATATCTACCGTATCCAGCAGGCTGCGCTCGGTATCGTTTCTTGCCTGCTCCAAACGTTGACGAAGTTGCTGCACTTCCTCAGCCAGGGCTTCGCGCTGGAACTGTCGGTTCAAGTCGAGACAACAGGTTCGCAATTTGCTGGCCCACAGGCCCAGGGTGTAGATGACCCTTGGCAGACGATGCGGGCCGACGACGATCAAGGTGATCAGACAAACAACCAACATCTCCCAGGTGCTAACATCAAACATAGGGATGGTGGCAAAATTCGGGGAACATGGATTTCGCTCCTTGGCAGGCAACGGCCTGCATTCACATCACTCTAGGAGCATTGAGGTAGCATGCCAGCATAGACCGGCGCGAGCTTGATTCAGGTCAAGCATCAGGGAAGTATTGTGTTCTTTGTGGAGAAGTGTCTCGGCAACCGCGGATACTGATCTACCGAGCCTAAATGCGGCAAACTGACATCAGCTTTTTAAATGAAAATAGTTAATAGGAACAATGACGTAATGGAATCACCCGCTAAACGCCGCCACTACCATGCCTGGTTGCTAGCCGCTCGCCCCCGAACGCTGCCACTGGCCTGCGCGTCTATACTATTGGGCAGTGGGTTAGCGGCTAGCGTGGATGCTTTTAATGGCGCGGTGCTTTTGCTCGCCCTGCTGACCGCGATTGCGCTACAGATACTCTCTAATCTCGCCAATGACTATGGCGACGCGGCTTCCGGCGCTGATGATCAGGCACGCATTGGGCCGGTGCGGGCGGTCTCTTCAGGCTTGCTAACGCCACAGGCAATGCGCACAGGGATGGTAATTACGGCAATCGTAGCAGCGCTGTTAGGGCTTTCATTATTGGTGACCGCCTTTGGCAACCAGTGGGGCCAAATTGTTACTTTCCTGCTGCTAGGTGCCGTCTCTTTATTAGCCGCCGTGACCTATACCGTTGGGTTGGGTGGAACGCCCTATGGATATCGGGGGCTGGGGGATATTTCCGTCTTTATATTTTTCGGACTGCTCGGCGTGCTGGGCACTTACTACCTCTATACGCAGCAACTCAGTTGGTTGCCGTTACTGCCCGCCGCAGCGTGTGGGCTGCTGGCCACCGCCGTGCTCAATGTGAATAACGTGCGCGATATCGAAAGCGATGCGCGTAACGGCAAGATCACCCTGGCGGTGCGGTTGGGCCGCGAGAACGCGATTAACTACCACTGGGCATTATTGGTACTGGCGCTGTTACTCACCGTGGTTTATCTGGCAGCTCTCCCCGCTCCCTGGTTGAGCTGGAGTTGCCTGCTGGTCGCCAAGCCACTGACGGATGCCGCCAGAACGTTACGTCATACTCGTGATGGCGAGGTGCTGACCGGCATGCTGAAGAAAACCGCCATTTCGACGCTGCTGTATAGCGTACTGTTGTCTATTGGTTTGGTGCTGGCTTAGTCAACGTTTTATCTAATGTTTTAGCTGCCCCTGTCAGCGGGGCAATCACCCCGCTGACAGTCGACTAACGCTTGCAACGCTAGCCTTAAAGCACCACCTCATAACCCTCAAACTTAGGTGGGCCGAGGTAGATGCCTTCCGGCGCTTTGGCATTGGCGTGGGCTTTGCGGAACGCGTCTGACTTTGTCCAGTCACGGAAAGCCTCTTCCGACTCCCACACGCTGTGGGAGATAAACACGGTGTGATCTTCCTGGCTTTCGCCTTGCAGCATCTTGAACTGCTTGAAGCCCGGCACTTCATCCAGGTGAGAATCTCGGTTGCGCCACACCTCTAAAAAGTCCTCTTCGCGGCCTGGGGCAATCCTAAAACGGTTCATAGCGATATACACTGTTACTCTCCTGTTGAACTGATCCTGCTGGGTTGATTACGCAAACGCTACCTTGATGGTAACGTCATCGGCTCATGACGAATAGCTTGGACGAATAGGCTTCACGGTTAATGGCTAAGGCACCCATTCAGGTTGTTTGGTTCAAACGCGATTTACGTATTCATGATCATGCGCCGCTCACCAACGCTGCCATGGCGGGCCCCGTGCTACCCGTATTTGCGATTGAACCCGGCCAGTGGCAAGCGCCGGATAGCGCTCTGCGCCACTGGCAGTTTGCCGCTGACTCACTTATCGACCTTTCCAACGCACTCGAAACACTCGGCCTGCCGCTGTGTATTTGGCAAGGCGATATGGTTGATTTGCTCAACGCCCTGAAAGCCCAATACGGCGAGTTTACCCTGCACGCTCATCAGGAAACGGGCAACGCCTGGAGCTTTGAGCGAGACAAATGCGTTCACGCATGGTGTCGAGAGCACCACGTGAGTTGGCAGGAAGCGCGCCAGCAGGGCGTGGTGCGTGGGCTGACTAGCCGCACAGGCCACCAGAGCCGCTGGGAGTCGCACTGGGAAACGCTGATGACCGCCCCCACCGCCGCTGCGCCGCAAAACGCCCAAGCGGCTGGGGGCTGGCAAACCTTTCATCATATTGACGTTGATCAGCTCCACAGCCTAACCCTTGGGTTTGATACCACGCCATGCCCCGAGCGCCAGTTAGGTGGCCGCAGCGAAGGCCGCGCACTGTGGCGCAGCTTCATCGCCCAGCGCGGGCGGCGCTACCGCGGCTCGCTTTCCAAGCCGTTGCTTGCTTGGGAGTTTGGCTCGCGGCTTTCGCCCCACTTGGCCTGGGGTACGCTCTCCATGCGCGAAGTGGTGCAGTCGCTGCGCCGCCAGCGTAAAAAGCATGCTGAAGATACTGCTTGGGCGCGCTCGCTACGCGCTTTCACCTCGCGGCTTTACTGGCACTGCCACTTTATTCAAAAGCTCGAAAGTGAACCAAGCATTGAGCATCAAACGCTGCACCCAGCGCTGCGCGGCCTGCGGGAGCGCGACCCCGAACACCCCAACCTGACTGCCTGGAAACGCGGCCAAACCGGTGTGCCGCTAGTGGATGCCTGTATGCGCAGCCTGATCGCCACCGGCTGGATCAACTTTCGTATGCGCGCCATGCTGATTTCTTACGCCACGTTCAACCTCGGGCTGCACTGGCGTGAACCCGCCCTGTACCTTGCGCGGCTATTTACCGATTATGAACCGGGCATTCACTACCCCCAGGTACAGATGCAGGCAGGCGCCACAGGCACCAACACGCTGCGGGTCTACAACCCCATCAAGCAAGCGGAAGATAACGACCCGAATGGCGAGTTTGTCGCCCGCTGGGTGCCAGAACTAACGCCACTGCCGTTAGAGTGGCGCGCCAAACCCTGGACACTGCCGGAAAGCCTGCAAAAGCGCTTCGGCTTCCAACCCGGCGAACACTACCCAATTCCCCACGACTTTGAAGCTGAAGCGCGGCACTGGAAGAAGATGCTTTATGAGCTGCGTCGCACCCCAGATGCAAGAGAAGCCAGCCAAGCGATTGTGGACAAGCTCGCCAGCCAGCGTCGGCCTTCAAAGCAGCGCGCTAAAAAAGCAAAACCCGCCAATCGCCAGCAGCTTTCGCTGTTTGATGAGGGCGGGTTGGAGGATAAGTAGGTGTTACTTTCAGTATGGCTAACTAGCTTTTCACCAGAAAGCGTGACCGTTTTGGCGCTGACTTTATACAGCTGATGATGCCAATCAACGCCGGTCGTGCTCTACTTAACGACGCCATCACAGACACGCACCTCACCGGGAAAATCACGGCATAAGCTAGTGACCAGTCTACCGACGTCACCCCAACAGGGTCGGTTGGCCCTTATTTAGGTATAAAAGGAGGTAGTATTTGTGGATCAGCAGCGGAACAAAGTGGTTTCTTTGACGCAATTGTTATGTCTTCAATCCATTAGCCATCCCCCCATAAGCACTGTGGCCATGAAAGAACTGGCAACCCCTATTGCGAGCGCTATCAGGCCTGATAGAGCAAGGGCTGCAATCGGATGCTTCTTAATTGAATCGGCAATTCTGAAATAAAGATCTTTTTTTATTTTTTTGATCTCTTTGTTTGTTTTTTCAATTGTTGAAGTTGAAACCCTGTCCTGTTTAAGGCGTTCTTCGCATTCATCACATATCTTTGGGAAATGACATGAGGCTATTATGTCAGTTTTGATTCCATTCATGTCAAAGAGGCACCCCCTAGTCTCATCATGCGTGTAGCCAGGCAATGCGCCGTAATCAGGAATCAGGCCACCTGACCTGAGGTAAAGGAGCGAATACGCGTAAAGTACACGCAATATGGCGTTTTCTAGCGGAATATTGAAGTGTTCGAGGATATCTTTGATTTCGTGAAAAGTGAAAGCAATTCGATTACCTCCCAACCTTCGAGCGTACCAATTCATCTCTAGCGGCACATTAACAATAGCAACCGTTAAATCGACATTTCTCTCTTTTGGAAACTGCTCCACCAAAAGCTCGTCTGAAAACTCCCATCCGTAACCATCTGAATCGCATCGAAGTACATAGTGCTCGATCGGCCCTTCAATGCTAAAAACGGAAGACTTCCACTTCTTTACTTTAGAAAGCTGAAGTCCGAGTGGCATATGACCTATCAGGATCATTTTTATTTTTATGCGACTCACGTATTACTCCTCTGGCATAACGCCCGGCTTACACGCCGGTTTATAGCGGCGAAAATCGGTCGCTGCGCAGCCGATTGTTAAGACAAATATTCGGCAAGGAAACGTTGAACATCTTTGATCATGTCCGCGACATCGGACTCAGAAAATTCCGACCATTTCCCGTGGGCTGCATTATTTCGAATGTCGGCAATTGTCGTAATTCGCTTTTGTTGCAACTTGGTGTAAAAACCTTTTTTGGCAAGCGCTGCATTCATTTGATCGAGCTTGCCATGAGGTATTGATTGCTGATCACAGAGATCTCTAAGTGTGGTTTCAAGTACAACTCCCGCAACAACAGCGGCCGGACCAATATAGCCTTGGTTCAAGAGTTCCTGGGCTTGGTCTAGTTCACTATCAAACAACTCCGCTTGGACGAGACTGCGAATAGATGCGAGGTGCCCGCCTTGAAAGTCACTGCATGCAGCAGCAAACACAGGTTTAAGGCGTTTAAAAATATCGTAGTTCGAGTCGAAGGGTTGAATATGTTCTGCATTTGAAAACGCCTTCAAATATTCGCTGTCCTCGCCACACGCCCGGGAGATTAAGCTTTTAGCTTTCAACCGCCATTCGTCGAAGGCCTCACTGTTGACACTAAAGTAGCTTTCGTACTCGCCATGCTTTTGCTGCTTAGTAGAATCGACGAACTCTGCTTCTACACTAAGCTCATCAAACCTCTCCGAGTGTTTATTTATCAACCCCGTACTCCCTGTGAAATATGGGAAGGTCTTAGCATGTATTAGACAGCGCGTCCTATGTTTGGATGAAAGCGCCGACATAATTGTTCAACAATTCAGCATACTATACTATCACAAGACTTTGATTTTTATGTAAATTACCTTTAACTAGACTAAAAATTTAAAACTCGCGTTCCTGCTTCATTTGCCAGTACCTCCACGTTGGGAGGTTACCTGTATTGCTGTTTTTCTCATCCACCCGGCAAAACCCAGCTTAGCACAAGGTACTGAGAGCGACTGGCTCTCTTAGGTTTGAGCTTTCAACGCCTATTAAAAAACCCGCCCATCGCCAGCAGCTTTCGCTGGCTGACGAGGGCGGGCTTCGTGCTGCTTAAAGGCTACTAGCTAAGTTCTTCCAGGGACTGCTCGATAATACTAAGACCTTCTTCCAACACCGCAGAGGACACCGTCAGCGGCACCAGTATCCTGATGCTATTGCCGTAGAAACCGCAGGAGAGCAGGATCAGACCTTTCTCGCGAGCTTTGGCACACAGCGCGCCGGTCATCTGAGTATCTGGCTTGCCGTCGTTACCGAGCAGTTCAAACGCTGCCATGGCGCCTAAGCTGGCGGCCATGGGCAACGGCGGGGAAACGCTCTTCCCAAACCGCAAAGCGCTCGGCCAGCATCTTACCCATCTTCTCGGCATGCACGATCTTACAATACAACTATCAACTGCTTCACATAGGCTGTCTGCAGAGCGGCTTTTTTCTAGTTGCTCTACAGCGCACTCTGCTGAAATAAACGAATGAAAAAACCGAAGCTATGGCCCAATACACGACAAAAAGGCCAGTCAGTGTCTCTACGAAGAGTAATACAAAAATGCGTGAATGCTTCAACGTTGCAAAGCCCAACCCCACTTCTAATGAAGCAGAGAAACCAGGACTGACAGCCAATATAACAACTGCTATCTTTGCAATCGCACCAGTTAGCATGCTATTCGGCTTTACTGCTTATAAAGCTGGCTGGAGCATTGGCGAAATTTTTCTCGTAAGCCTACTAGGCTTTTCTGGGAGTGGGCAATTCGCCGCACTACCCCTTTCTGACTCTGGTGCCACCTTTTTAACTATTCTCTTCGTTTGCATCATGATTAATAGTCGATATTTTGCAATCTCGCTTTCGTGCTCAAAAAAGCTACCAACAAACAAGCTGCTTAAGGTTTTTTCGTCGCATGCACTCGGCGACGAAGCTTATGCAATCGAGCAGGGACATAGCCAACGAACTATGCTGATAATTCGCTTCACCATTTTTGTGTGCTGGATAGTATTTGGCGTAACAGGCGGCATCATAGCAGGGCTGTTTCCCAACCTTTTACCTGATGGCATAAATGCCAGCATCCCTGCAAGCTTAATGCTTCTTTTTCTTGCCATCTCGTATCTTAAAAATCGACCCTATAAAAGCGGTTTGATCACTGTTCCAAAGGTAATACTAGGCTTTATAATAAGTGGATTTCTCTACTATACCCTTGGTGCTGTCTACTTTTGGATCCCATCTATAGTTTTATTATCCGCTATCTATTATTTATTAAAGAGCAGGTACTGAGGGCACAATATGATGGGTAATTTTTGGGTGATTATGGCTCTTTTACTCACGAGCCTCATGGTAAGAGTTCTGCCCTCTTTGATCATTGTCAACTTCGGAGCAAAGACCCAGCATCTGATCGAGGAAGTATTACCTAGCTCTATTTTCATTTGCTTCATTACTTATATTGTGATGCCGGAAGTAACTAACGGTCTATCTCTATCCTTTTTTTCTTTTATTTCAGTATTCATACTAGCAGTCATCTTAAAATGCGGGTTGATTTTCACCACATTTATCGCTACTACTTTATATTACGTATTGAGCTGAGAAGCCCGTAACATGAAAGTCTTTCAAGGACAGAGTATATTGATTGCCAAAACAGCCAATCCGCTTTGCTTATCCACATATTCCGTTGCATGATTGCCCTGTCTTCAGCCAACAGCAGACAACCTATCGCCTATGCTAAATTCTTTTTTCAATACGCAGATAGAAAGATTTGAAGCCTTTTTTTCTGGCGTTGCCTTCGAGCCACACCGGCACGATACTTATGCTGTTGGCAGAACGCTGGCAGGGGTGCATTGTTTCAATTACAGAGGTGAAAAAAGGACTAGCTTGCCAGGCAATACCATTGTAATTCATCCAGATGAACTCCACGATGGTGAGGCTGGTACGAACGAAGGCTTCCACTACCGCATCATGTATATTGAACCCCGCGTGCTTCAAACAGTGCTTGGTGGACGCCCTTTGCCCTATATAAAAGATGGCATTAGCACAGACTCTCGACTTTATGCCGCCACAGAATTTCTCATGAATGATTTAGAAGCTGCTCATGAGAAGCTTGAAGAGGAAGACATCCTCTTCGAACTAGCCAACGTTCTCTCTGCTGTGGCAGGACATAAAATAGGCAGGGTGGCATATGACTATAGCGCTGCAGAAAAGGCTAGAGAATATATCCACTATTCGTTGGACTCTCAGATTACACTGGATGACTTAGCGTTAGTAAGCGGTCGCGAGAAGTGGAGTTTATCAAGAGATTTCAGAGCATTGTATGGAACAAGCCCATACCGCTATTTAACTATGCGGCGCCTTTCGTTCGTAAAACACTATTTAACCCTGGGTTATTCGTTATCGTACGCCTCGGTTTCAGCTGGTTTCAATGATCAAAGTCACATGACAAACCACTTTAAGAAAGCTTTCGGTCTTACCCCCACTCAGTGGTTGTCTAGGTTTATGAAAAACTATAGGGGCATCGGATACTAATCTCGCGGCAACTCAAAACATTCAAGCCCCCCTATGAAAAACCCGCCCATCGCCAACAGCTTTCACTGTTTGACGAGGGCGGGCTAGGTGGTGCTTGGAAGGTTATTAGCTAAGCGCTTCCAAAGACTGCTCAATAATATTCAAGCCCTCTTCTAATACAGCAGACAAAACCGTCAGCGGTACTAGAGCCGTAGAAGCCGCTTTCGCCTTGCACCGGTTCAATAACAATGGCCGCCGTCAGGTGGAGCAATATCGGTTTTGAACAGAGCGCGAATGACGTCCAACAATGCCTTTTCGCTGATCTTGGGCCTTATTCCAAGCCTTTATCAGGACTTGACAAGGTGTAGGAACAACTCTGTGTGCTACACCCAGGCTTAGGTACGATTCTAGAGAGCCGCCACCGGCGCTGAGGGTGCAAGCTCACGCCTAATGCTGGCTAGCGGCGGGATTACTAACAATAGAGTCAATACTACTGTCACGCCAATACCCCACGCTGCCAGACTAAATCCTCCAAGGGAGATCAGACCACCAGAGATAGCAGGCCCTACCGCTAGACCCAGGCTAAGGAAACTGCCTGCCGCAGCTGCCACACGGCCCTCACGATCGAGCTCTGCCGCCAGACCTGTCAGATAACTAAGGGCATAGAAGTAGGTGAGACAGATAGTCATCACACCAGCGGTATAAAGAGTCATAGAGTACTCGCCAAGCACATAGCTAAGGCTCGTAGCGCCTGTCAAAAGAATTGCCAGGATAACGGGCATACTCATACCAAATCGCTTACCGACCATTGCCGCAATGATTGGTCCGAGCAGACCAACAAACGCTTGAAGCGATAGCAATACGCCCAGTTCTTCACCGCTATACCCGACCGTGGTGCCTATGCGCTCGACGAATGCCCAACCCATTGTGTCACGAGCCTGGAAGACGAACATAGCCAGCATAATGCAGATCGCTGGTAGGCTTAGCAGGACGTTACCGGTACCTTTGCTATGACTCTTCGCAAATGAATCGTATTCAATAACTGGCGCTCTCTGGGCCAACATTGGGATAGTTAACAGCATAACCGCCATGGTCGCAGCCATGGCGTAATACAGTCCGGGCAAGCCAAACTGCGCCATGACCTTGGCATAACCCAGCATCACTACGATCATTAGCAACACTGACAGCACGTTCATATGTGCGGCAACGCGGTTCGGATTCTGGGCGCTAGAGACGGCGGCGTTCCCGCACGCTAGTGCAAGGCCGGCACCCATGCCAGCAAAGCAGCGGACTGCAGTCAGGATATAGATATTCTCGATGTTAGCACTTACCAGGTTCGCGACAATGGCCAATATGATTCCGATTAAAGCCAAGGTCCGCCGAGGTGCTCGGCCCATGAAGGGGGCGATTATCAGTGAGGCCAGCATGGTGAAACCAAATTCTGCCGACATCAGCAAGCCTGCCTGAGCTTCATTAAGCTGTAGGTCTTGCATGATAGCGCTTATTAAAAAGGGTAAGGCCCAGAGACCAAGTAAACCGACGCCATAGGCAGAACCTGCGGCGGAGAAAACTAGGCTCCAGCTTTCGGGTAAGAAGTTGCGCATTGTTTTCATAAGTGTTCCCTGTGATGAAGCACGTCAGTGGATAAAAACGCGCCAGCATTGGCACAAATTTGATACTTCTTTGTTATTGCTGGCTCTCGTCGACCGGCGTGCCATCGTCGTATTGGGACAACCAGGAGACCATGGCTTCGCGATAGCGGGTAAAGCCTTTGTAATCGACCAATTCCTGATCCAAATCACGGATTACCCGGTGCATGCGCTTGGCCCATTGCGGAGCGTATTCGGCCAGTTCCTCAAGGCTGACTAGGTACGTACGCACTGGGAACAACACCGCATTGCTGCGCGGCAAGCGATGCAATGGCTGCAGCTCGATACGCAGGTTTACTAGCTTGCCAGCATTTTCCGCTGTCACCTGGGTCCGCTCAGGAGCCCAATCCGGTAGAGTTTCAGCTGACGTTTCTAGGCGAGGATTGACGGTGACTGACCAGTTGGTGCGGCGCACCGGGTGGCCCGAGCGCAGGCGAAGCAGAAACTTCAACGCCCTTTGTAGAATGCCCATTTCATGCAGCTTAGGGACTGGCCCGTGAAACTCCATAAAGCTCATGCCCAAATTAAAACGTAGCGAATAATCCGCCCGCTGGGTGGCCATTCCAGCTCCCATGACCAAAGTGTCGTCACGCTCTTCAAGGAGGATGAACTCACCTTGAGCCTGTCGAGTGATGTACTCCATAGGCTCCATGGGGAGAGTGCTGGCATCTCCGAAGGTGAAAGTATCATCGATTTGCAGAGGGCGATTGATCCAGCGCCACTGAGTACCGTTCTTCTCCAGTGTGAAATGCTCTGGGTAATCTCGCGAATACGATTCCATTAATAGCTCTAGCAAATCCCACTGAGCCTCCATCATGTGGGGCAGAGCTGAATAGTGGACGCCCGGCTGGGCATCAAGTGTCTGTGCACGGTGGTGGCATTCCGAAATATAGTGTTCGTCAATATCGAATTGAGCACGGAGCGCACCGTGACCAGTAGAAACATGAGGTTCGACATTCATCGAGTACATGTACTGATCTTCCGGATACGGAAAGGGCAGACGCAGAACCGCCTCGCGGCTGTTCTCGAAAGTATGATTAGAGGCTTGATCGGCATAGGTCTCGATCGGCTTGAATACAGTCATCTTGTTTTTCTCCTGTCAGAGGTCTACGACCAGACGGCTACAATTAGCCCGTGATACGCAAGGCATAAACTTACGCTTGCTGAGTTTGTCTTCTTCACTGAGCCAGTCGTCGCGGTGATCCAGTTCGCCTTCGATTTCCAGCACATTGGCTTCGCAATAGCCACAGGCTCCACCACGGCACAAATAAGGCAATTTGTAGCCGGCCTGTTCTGCAGCTTCGAGCAGAGATTGTTCGGAGGGGACTTCGATGGTCACGCCCTGGCGGGCTAGGGTGACGCTGAAGGGTTGTCCAGTAGACCCTTGCTCGACGAAGCGTTCGAAATGGATGTGGCTGTTAGTCCAGCCCAAGTCATGAGCCCTTTCAATGGTTTGCTCTATCATGCCGTCTGGGCCGCATACATAGACGTGACTACCCAGCGGGCGCTCGGCAAGGAGGTCATGTATATCCATGGGCCCATCCTGCCCCTGAATGTAAAGATGTACACGCTTGCCATATCGAGCTTGCAGCTCCAGACCAAGGGCTGAATGCTCCGGGCCTCTTACAGCCAAATGCAGTTCAAAGGAAGCCTGCTTAAGTTGCAGCTCTTCCAACTGCGAATACACCGGGGTAATCCCAACGCCACCCGCAATGAATAGGTGATGTCGAGCATGCTTGGCTAGAGGGAATAGGTTGGCCGGGTGCATGATTTCCAACAAGTCGCCTTCACAAACTTTGTCGTGCAGCCACTGAGAGCCGCCTCGGCTTTCAGGTGCCCGACGCACGGCGATTTGATAGGCACTGGAATCATAGGGTGAACTCATTAATGAGTAAGCGTTGCGATAAGTCTTGTCACCATCCTGGATAACCACGACTACATGGCTACCGCCGGAAAAAGCTGGCAAATGCTTATCTTCAGGGTCGATCAGGGTGAAGCGCTTAATCTCAGGCGTGAGACACTCAATGCGGGTAACGCGGACACTTATAGTGCCGTTTTGATTATTCATGTATCAAGCTCCTCTGAGGCTGGTAATTCGCCTGGTACTTCACCGTCAGCCTTAACGCCTTGGAAAGCAGCTAGCCTTCGCGAATAGTGATCGCGTACTACAAGATCGAACTGGCAGCCGGGGCAAGTGAACACCCGATGAGTCACGTTTTCGGTATAGGTATCGCAGTGGACGCACCAAACTCTTCGCACAAGAGTGCCGCTGTGCTCACGCAACACTTCATCGGGGGTCAGGTCGACGGCATTGGCCGCTTGCATAGCCGTGCCTATGAAGCTCTCCGAACCGCTTAAGTAGAGTCGGGTGCCCATATGAGCCTCATTCAGGTTTTGCGCCAGGGCTTCCATCAACGCTTGGTTGCTGGCGAAAACTTCAAGGCCTTTAGTTTCTGTCTCTTGCAGTGCTTGCAAATGGCTATGACCCGAGAATGTCTCCGTAGAGTAGAAAAAGGTGCTTTGTTGGCGTTGTGTGGGCGACATTTCTGCATACAGTCGCAGCATTGCCTCACCACCGCTGCCTTGACCTGCGATCAGGTGGCTCGTCCCGCTGGACATTGGGCTCAGACGGTCATAGACCGGACGGCTTTTGATACCGGTGATAAGCATCGTGATATACCTCTTAAGCCGTTACCGCATAAGTGTTGCGGCAACAATGAAGTTCGGTTCTCAAACGGCTGCAAGCTACAAAGCATAATCCGTGCCATATTACATATGAACTTATATGTTTTATTTTATGGCCACTTTAATGCGTTTTTAACAAGCCGGAGACTTTTATTTGATTAAGTAAGTGAACCTAAAAGAGCAAGATTTGCACCTAATTGGCGCCAAACGCACCATGTTAGTGCTTAAACATCACATGACGTACGCAGGTGTAATCTTCCAATCCGTACATCGACATGTCTTTGCCAAAGCCGGACTGCTTCATACCGCCGTGCGGCATTTCACTTACTAACATGAAGTGAGTATTGACCCACGTACAGCCGTACTGAAGCCGCGAGGCCAAGCGGTTAGCACGCCCAATATCTTTGGTCCACACTGAAGAGGCTAGCCCGTAGTCCGAGTCGTTGGCATAGGCCAAGGCCTGAGCTTCATCGCTGAAGCGCGTTATGCTGACTACGGGTCCGAATACTTCACGCTGTACAATTTCATCTTCCTGGCGAGCATCAGCTAGCACAGTCGGCTCGAAAAAGAAGCCTGCTCCCTCGACTCGCTTACCGCCTGTCACTACACGGATGTGAGGCAAGGCTTTAGCGCGTTCGACAAAGCCTTCAACGCGTTGTAGATGATCAAGAGTAATCAGTGGGCCCAATTCAGTCTCGGGATCATCCTGCAGACCATGGCGCAGAGTGGCCACTGCCTCACCGAGCTTGCTGACGAAAGCGTCGTAAACACCCTCTTGAACGTACAGGCGGCAAGCCGCAGTGCAGTCCTGGCCAGCATTGTAGAAACCGAAAGCACGGATACCTTCGACGGCTTCATCTATGTCGGCGTCATCGAAAATCAGTACGGGGGCTTTTCCACCCAGCTCCATGTGGGTACGCTTCACGCTGCTGGCTGTACTGGCAATGATCTTTGACCCGGTAGCGATAGAGCCAGTCAGTGAGACCATGCGCACCTTGGGATGATTAACCAGTGGCTCTCCTACACTGGGGCCGCATCCGAAAAGGATGTTTACTACACCGGCAGGAAAGAGGTCGATCATGAGCCGCGCCAGCTCCAAAGCAGTTAACGGGGTTTGCTCGGAGGGCTTGAGTACTACACAGTTACCAGCGGCTAGAGCGGGGGCTAGCTTCCAGGCGAGCATCATTAGTGGGTAATTCCAAGGCGCGATAGATGCGACGACTCCAAGCGGATCGCGACGAATCATCGAAGTATGCCCTGGCAAATACTCACCGCCAGCAGAGCCCGTCATGCAACGACTGGCACCAGCGAAGTAGCGAAACACATCAGCGACGGCTGGGATCTCATCGTCAAGGGTTGCTTGGAAAGGCTTGCCGCAGTTCTGCGACTCTAAACGCGCCAGGTTTTCCGCCTCAGCTTCTATGCGTTCTGCTAACGTTAGTAGCAATCGGGCGCGATCCTTAGGTGGCGTCTGCGACCAGCTTTCGAAAGCTTGATCCGCTGCGACTACAGCAGCGTCAACTTGCTCTTTGCTAGCCTCAGGGATTTTCACCAACACCGCACCCTCTGAAGGGTTATACACAGCGTACGGGCTACCCAGCCCTTCTACTAACTGCCCGTTAATCAGCATTTGGGTTTGCATGATGCATTCCTAGGTTATTATTGGCAGAAGGACAACTGATGGTTGATAACACACCAGTGACCGTAAAATTAAAACATATAAAAATATATCTTATGTTTTTTAGTATTTCCCAACGGACTTGTCAATGAGAATTTGAGATAGAAAAAGGCAATGAGATGGGTGGATTGATAGCCAATGCTTTCCTAAAAAATAATAAACTAGGTTTTTTTTGGCCAAAGCCTCATATAAGCCTTACAAATGCTTCGATAGGAAGAGGAAATGACTACGCAGTATATTAATCGTAATACCGCGTTTATCAGGTTGCGCCAGGAAGGGCGAACTGATGAGGTGGCGCGAAGGCTTATTGAAGCTATTGAGCTCGGCTTATTTGCCGAAGGGCAGCAACTACCTAGTGAATCGGAGCTGGCCCAGCAGCTGGGTGTCGCTACCGTTACGCTTCGAGAAGCATTGATTACCTTGCGGCAACGCGGCCTGATCAAGACTCGGCGAGGTCGCAACGGCGGCAGTTTCGTTTGTGCGCCGGTCGAAATGCCCGAAGAATTACTATTGCAGCGTCTGCGCGAAATGAGCGGCCCCGATCTGCGTGATCTTGGCGATGAACAGACCGCCATTTCTGGCACCGCTGCGCGCCTCGCAGCTAAGCGCAGTTCACACGAACAGCATGAGCGCATCTCTCAGCACATCGAAACGCTTAGCCAGGCAACTTCACGTTTGGCCCGGCACCGAGCTGATGCGCGCTTCCATATTGAGGTAGCCGCCGCCGCTCAGTCGCTACGCCTCACCAATGCAGAGATGCGACTGCAATCTGAGGTTGGAGAATTGCTCTGGATGGAGTCCGCAGGCGGTGGAAATATAATGGAGATTGAACAGGAGCATCGGGGCATACTACAAGCACTGGCGTCTGGTGATTCAGTTTTGGCCGGGGCTCTGGCTGAGGCCCACGTCACCCGTGGCATAAAACGTCTTCTAAGTTTGCGTCTCGAACTGATGGCTGAGGCTAATGAGGGCTAACCGTTAGCTCTGGCTCGATTATTGCTTAATAAATACTAGACGAGCCTACAAACTCGAAGAACCGGGCCATACTAATCCATATTATAACAAGAAAGCTGAACTGCATGAGGTAATGACATGTCTCCCCTAAGCGATAGCTACCCTGTGTCGAACTGCGCCCAGCAGCTCGAAAAAACATTACAAACAACTTTCAGCCAGGTTCGTCAATTAGTAGAGGAAACCCAAACGCTTTGGGAGAGCGTAGAGGCCGCGGGCCGGCAACCTACCGCTAAGGACTTAGCCTCGCTGCGTCCTGCAATCGACCAACAGTTGCTGGCCCCCGGTACGTTCAGTTGCGGTGGTGGTATTGTTGTGGAACCGTTCTGCTTAGCTGACCGGGAAATGCATTTAGAGTGGTGGTACTTAGCTGATACTGACCAAACTCTACCCTTGCGCCCAAATTTCGACCAGTGCCGGGAAAATTACTACGACTATACTGAGATGCCTTGGTACTGCCGACCAAGGAATACTGGCAAAAGTGTAGTGGAGGGGCCCTACATTGACCTGTACGGCACCAATATGTACGTGCTGACTTTCACTATGCCAATTCTAGTTCAGGGTCGCTTCATCGGCGTTGCTGGGCTGGATCTGTCACTACATAGTGTTGAACGTCGACTGGTACGCAGCCTAATGCGCCTGGAACATGAGGCGATGCTAGTATCGTCAGATGGCCGCATCATAGCGTCCAACACTGCTAATTGGATGGTCGGCGACCTCACTTCAAATCTGTTGAACAGCACGCCCTTGAGCGGAAATCGACTGGCCTTGACAGAGACCGAGGCAGGCTGGTCACTGGTAACTTTGCCTGGGCTACGCAAGAGCGTTTAGCTTGCTTAGAAGAGCCTCCCCCACAAGATTGAACAGGGATTGACGGCGACTCGTTACTCAGGTCAGCAATTGTTGCTCATAGTAAAAGATGGTGGCCTGGAAATACGCTGGCCGCCAGTACTTTAGGTGTTATTCAACCCTACACAGCGTTTTGAAATGAGTTTAGTGCGTCAATATCGTTTGTGCACCTGGCTCAGCCTCTTCATAAAAGCCTGATTGATATAGAACCAGCCAATAACCGGAGCCAGTTCAAATATGCCTTAAGCAATGGCAGCTTATGCTACCTCGGCCAGTCTAAGTCGGGTCAAACCTTAAACTCTTACACGTTTTAACGTAACCGTTCATTCCAAGATGTCCTGCCACTCCAATAAAATTCGCCCTACAGTAACCTCATTACTGGCACTGCCACTTTATTCAAAAGCTCGAAAATGAGCCAAGCATTGAGCATCAAACGCTGCACCCAGCGCTGCGCGGGCTGCGAGAACGTAATCCCGACCACCCCAACCTGATTGCCTGGAAGCGCGGCCAAACTGGCGTGCCGCTGGTGGATGCCTGCATGCGCAGCCTGGGATCAACTTCCGCATGCGCGCCATGCTGATTTCTTACGCCACGTTCAACCTGGGGCTGCACTGGCGTGAACCCGCCCTGCACCTAGCGCGGCTATTTACCGATTATGAACCGGGCATTCACTACCCCCAGGTGCAGATGCAGGCAGGCGCTAAAGGCACCAACACGCTGCGGGCCTACAACCCCATCAAACAAGCAGAAGATAACAACCCAGATGGCGAGTTTGTCGCCCGCTGGGTGCCAGAACTACTGCCACTGCCGTTAGAGTGGCGCGCCAAGCCCTGGGCACTACCCGAAAGCCTGCAAAAGCGGTTTGATTTCCAGCCCGGCGTAAACTACCCACTACCCCACGATTTTGAAGCCGAAGCACGCCACTGGAAGAAAATGCTTTATGAGCTTCGCCGTACTCCAGAAGCAAGGGAATCAAGCAAAGCGATTGTGGATAAACTCGCCAGCCAGCGCCGCCCTTCAAAGCAGCGCACTAAAAAAGCAAAGCCCGCCAATCGTCAGCAGCTTTCGCTGTTTGACGATGGCGGGTTGGAAGGATAGGTAGCTGTTGCGATTGGCTAGAGTTTACTCATCTCTCCGCTAGAAAAGTGGCCGCATCGAGGAACAACTCAGCATGGCAGCTATAATATGAGAAGGTCCCTTTCATGCGCCACGTTACTTATTTTCTTACCGAACTTTTTCAGCAATGCCGCCTGTTTATACCCGTCCTGCGTCTCGTTTGAGGAGCTGCCGACACTCGCTTACAGGAAAGTGCCTAACGTCCGCTCAATGGACTTGTTGGGCGAGAACCCTCAACCAGCTAACGGCAAGCATATTTGTTCAAGTTGATAGTCTTGCAGTTACACTCTATTTAATCATCGGAGAGGTAGCTCATAATCTTCGCGTGTTTGTTTTCGTACATTACTTGCCCTGATCCGGCCACTACGGTCCATTTGGCGAGCGACGGGGAATCCTTGTCCCAATACGAAAATACGACCTCGTAAACACCATCTTTTACTTCGCAAGCCGACCATCCATCTTTTTTCGCCAGGCCTGGGACGCTTAGAAACCATTCCACTACCCTACCCACCGGTTCACTAGACTTTCCACGGCCCATTACTGTCAGGACGGCCTCCTTCACGGCCTGAACTGCAGTGCCCTCAGAATAGCCATCATTGCAAGAGTTAGAATGATCCCCTACGGGAAACTCAAATACAGCTGAAACGTATTTCTCCGAGTCTTCAAACTCGGGATCCACCTTACGCACCTGCGGACCAAGCAACCTGTGGCCTAAGCTGCCGACCCCAGACAGAACAGACTCTGGCTGCCTCCATGCACCATTGAAGTAGCTAACTATCGCGATGTGATAGCGTTTTGCGGGTAGCGGATGACCTTTGTTAGAAAAGCCCTTACTTGAGAAGGCACCATGCCTAACTGCACATTTATCCTGGCCGTAGAGCAACCCACCGCCGGACTCCCTAACGGAAATCATTAATTTCGTATCGTTAGGAAGATTCACCTTCCCGAAAACAATGATCCGTCCATTCGTATCTCGCTCGGCAAAGGCTTCCACCTTGGTAAGGTGTGGTGCCTCACTAGTGGGCACTCCGACTTCTTCCCGCGCAACACGCTCTGCCTCTTCCTTCCAAACAAGCAATAGGGTTTCCGGAAACCGCCCTGGATCATCGTCGATTAACTTCGCATGGTTTTGACAAAGCCATATCCCATTATTAATGGAGCTTCTCACATCGGCCGAGAGTTCTTCGCGGAATCGGGGGCCGTTCGGCGAAGCAGCGCTAATATGTGCCGCCACGCCAATGCTAGTTGTAGCATCCGGCGCGGCATCACTTGGGCCGGCAGTTAGCGCACGGCAGCCAGGGTTAGAGCACCTGTATCCAGCTCGATGAGCGAGTCGGCGCTTGGTTTCTTTCGTAAAGTCGTCCCGACTGGGCATATATAGTCCTACTCAAACATAACGCACTTGGCTCTTACGCCAAACGCTGCATTAAGGTGTAAGTAACGCAGCCACAGAGCTTAAAAAACTGCACCGTAAACACAAACCCATGTTTTAACTGAATATACTAGGCACTGGAAATAATTCTTTAAATTCAATTCACTCCAATAGCTATTGTTCCATCTGAAAAAATCTCGACATTTTCTAATGACAATGCCTTCATCTCAAGATAATAAAGATAATCATATTCTTCAGCAAGAATATGGTTAAACACTCGAGATGAGATACCATAAAATACAGGAACAATTAGATTTAGATTACTATAACTTTTATTCTGAACATAGTATTGCTCTCCTTGGTATTCGCGAACATCAAAATACTCAGATAATTTTATTTTTCCTATATCGACGCTATCATTATCCTGCCGTCCGAGAAGAAAAGCTATCCAACGAGTATAGAAATTCTTAAGCGCTTCTGAATAACTCTGTTCCTTAAACTCATCATATTCAGGATCTGCAAAATGGATGAAGCTATCTCGGCTTTCTGTAGTTTCAGAAAACTCAACAACTGAAGCATAGGAATTAGATACTTTTACCTTGTTTTTTTGTAGATAAACCACTCCTGACAAACACTGATTATCCATTGCTTTTTGTAGCCTCGATCGTAACTCAGGCCTCGTCAACTCCTTTAGAGCAGAACTTCCCTTTGATTCAAGTACAGAAACATTTTTATTTTTTTTCCCCAATAACACATAGTCAGGAGTTCCACCTGATTTTTTTGATGCAATTGAATACACACTTAGAAATTCATCAAAATCAAATACGTATTTATAGCCTAAAAACTCTTGTGAAAATATATAGTTTATCGCTTGCCCCAACTCTCCAGTCCTACTACTTCTTGAAAAATCACGATATTTATCTCTAAACCCATTCTTCAAACAAATTGAAGAATTTTTGCAGTCAAGTAAACCATATAAAAACAAAGCATTAAGCATAATATCATAAGCCTGAGAAAAAGCACTTGAATTGCTTTTTGTATTGGCTTTTAACATCGCCACTGAAAACTTCAAAAAATTCACTTTAAGAGCACCGTGAACACTGGCACTATCAATGATTTTTATAGGGATTCCTTTTGTAGCCCCCCCTTTAATACTTGAAGATGTATATTCTTTCACTTTTATACTTTGCGAAAACACTTCTTTCCCCTTGGGGTTTAACAGGTGCTAGACAGCGCATCCTATAATAGATGAAAACGCCGACATAATTGCTCGAACAATTCAGACTACCATGCTCTTCCGCGCCTTTACTTTATTGACTATTCATTTTATCAAACTGCATATCAAAAATGCGCGTTTCTGCTGCAATTTCCAGCACCTCCGCCTTGGGGCGGCTACCCTAAAAAAACCAGATTAACACAGGGCGCTTCGGGTGACTGACTATCTTAGGTGTGGGTCTTCAACGTCGACGCTGTCAG
The DNA here is from genome assembly GCF_018612805.1 of Halomonas sp. ISL-56. Taxonomy (NCBI): domain Bacteria; kingdom Pseudomonadati; phylum Pseudomonadota; class Gammaproteobacteria; order Oceanospirillales; family Halomonadaceae; genus Halomonas; species Halomonas sp. ISL-56. Next base: position 178,815 of record NZ_JAGGRO010000012.1, read on the forward strand.
TTCATCGGCAGTTCCTATGGATAAGAAGATTTTCAATAAGTGCACTTGAGCAGATCAACAATCAACGCATAAAAATACCCGCCAATCGTCAAACAGCTTTCGCTGCATGACGAGGGCGGGTTAGGTGGTACTTAGAAAGGTATTAGCTAAGCGCTTCCAGCGACTGCTCGATAATACTCAAGCCCTCCTCCAACACCGCAGACGAAACGGTCAGCGGTACCAAAATGCGGATACTGTTGCCGTAGAACCCACAGGAAAGCAGGATCAGGCCTTTCTCGCGGGCTTTGGCACATAGCGCGCCGGTCATTTGAGTATCTGGCTTGCCGTCGCTATCGAGCAGTTCAAACGCCGCCATGGCGCCTAACTGGCGGCCGTGGGCTACAGCGGGGAAACGGTCTTCCCATACGGCAAAACGCTCGGCCAGCATCTTGCCCATCTGCTCGCTGCGGGCCAGGATGTTTTCCTCTTCGATTACCTCGATTACCGCCAGCGCTGCGGCGCAGGAGAGCGGGTTGCCGCTGTAGGTGCCGCCTAGCGAGTTGGGGCCGGAGGCGTCCATTACCTTCGCGGAACCGACAACGGCCGAGAGCGGCATGCCGTTGGCCAGGCTCTTGGCGGTGGTGAGAATATCCGCCTCAATGCCGCTATGTTCCAGCGCAAACAGTTTGCCGGTGCGGGCAAAGCCGGACTGCACTTCGTCGGCGATCAGCAGAATGCCGTGCTCGTCACACAGTGCGCGTAGCGCTTTCAGGTAGGCCGGCGAGGCGATGTAGAAGCCGCCTTCGCCCTGTACCGGCTCAATCACGATGGCCGCAGTGCGGTGCGGGGCAATGTCGGTTTTGAACAGCGTGCGAATGGCATCCAAAGACGCCTCTTCACTGATACCGTGCAGCGGGTTCGGGAACGGTGCGCGGAATACGTCGCCCGGCATTGGGCCGAAGTCGTTCTTGTAGGGCAGCACCTTGCCGGTCATCGCCAGCGTCATCATGGTGCGGCCGTGGAAGGCACCATCAAAAGTGATAATGCCGGTGCGGCCAGTGGCTGCACGGGCAATTTTCACGGCGTTTTCCAGCGCTTCGGCACCGGTGTTGACCAGCATCGCCTTGCGCTCTGGGCCGCGTACCGGGCTCAGTTCACACAGCTTTTGGCATAGCTGAACGTAAGGCGCGTAGGAAATTACCGCCGCGCTGGTGTGCACGACTTTCTTGAGCTGCGCTTCTACCGCGGCGACAATTTTCGGGTGGCGGTGGCCCAGGTTCAGCACGCCAATGCCGCCCGCGAAGTCGATCCAGCGGTTGCCATCGGCATCCCACAGTTCGGCGTTCTCAGCACGCTCGGCAAACTGAGTGGTCGGCGTGGCGGCACCGTTGGCCACATAGCGGTTTTTTAGCTCGTTTAGTTCTTGATTAGTCATCATCGTTCTCTTTATAAACCGCCAACGCAGACGTATTTCAGTTCGGTAAACTCATCCAGCCCGTGGTGGGAGCCTTCGCGACCCAGCCCGGACTCTTTTACACCGCCAAACGGTGCAAGCTCGGTGGAGATCAGCCCTTCATTGACACCGACCATGCCGTACTCCAGCTGCTCCATGGTGTGCCAAATGCGGCGGTAGTCGGTGGCGTAGAAGTAAGCTGCCAAACCAAACGGGGTATCGTTGGCCATGGCGATAGCTTCTTCATCGCGCTGGAAGCGGAACACTGGCGCGACGGGGCCGAAGGTTTCTTCGTCGGCCACCGCCATGCTGGTGGTCACATCCGCCAGCACCGTGGGCGTGAAGAAGCGTTCGCCTGCTTCGTGGGGCTTGCCACCGCACAGCAGCCGCGCGCCTTGGTTTATGGCGTCATCCACATGGCGCTGAACCTTGTCCACCGCCGCTTGGTTGATCAGCGGGCCGATAATGCTGCCTTCCGCGAGGCCATCGCCGACCTTTAGCGCATTCACACGCTCGGTGAGCTTGGCGATGAAGGTATCGTAAATACCGTCCTGCACCAGAAAGCGGTTGGTGCAAACACAGGTTTGCCCAGCGTTACGGAATTTGGAGGCAATCGCACCGTTAACCGCGGCATCCACATCGGCGTCGTCAAAGACGATAAACGGCGCGTTGCCGCCCAGTTCCATGGCTGTTTTCTTCACCGTGCTGGCACACTGGGCCAGCAGGTGTTTGCCCACCGGCGTTGAGCCGGTGAACGACACTTTGCGCACCCGCGGATCAGTGGTGAGCACCTCACCTACCGCTGCCGGTTTTGAAGCGGTAATAACGTTAATGGTGCCTGCTGGCAGGCCTGCTTCTAATGCTAGGTAAGCGGCTGCCAGCGCGGTGAGCGGCGTGGCTTCGGCGGGCTTGATGACCACGGTGCAGCCAGCAGCCAGGGCCGGGGCGCACTTGCGGGTAATCATCGCCAGCGGGAAGTTCCACGGAGTAATCGCCGCCACGACGCCGACCGGCTCGCGCAGCACCAGCAGGCGCTTGTCGGCACCGTGGCTGGGCAGGGTTTCACCGGCCATGCGTTTGGCTTCTTCGGCGAAGAACTCAATAAACGAGGCCCCGTAGACCACTTCGCCTTTGGCTTCTGCCAACGGCTTGCCCTGCTCTAAGGTCATCAGGAGGGCCAGGTCGTCGGCGTGCTTGATGATCAGCTCAAACCAGCGACGCAGCAGCGCCGAGCGCTGTTTTACTGGGGTCGCACGCCAGCTGGCACCGGCGTTATAAGCGGCGGCCACTGCGTCACGGGCATCATCCGCGCCCATGTCGGCTACGCGGGCAATCGTTTCGCCGGTGGCGGGATTATCGACCGCAAATGTCTGTTTCCCTGCGCGCCACTCATCGCCGATCAGGCCAGCGACGCCATCGTGCAACCACTGTTCAATAAAGCTCATATTATTGCTCCTGGGTAACGTTGTTAGAGGCTTACAGATCCACTTTCATATGGCGGTCGCTGTACTCGCGCCCGTAGGTGCGCAGTGCATGCACATACAGCACAATACCTAGCGCCGCCCAACCAGCAAAAATAGTCCACTCCGCACCGCTTAGCGCCGCAGGGCTTCCCGGTAGGTAGAGGCATGCCATTCCAAAGGACAGAATGATGGCTAGGGTGCCGCACAGTTTGCCGTTACTCACCTTGAATGGGCGGGGCATATCCGGCTCGCGCACCCGAAGCACCACAAAGGAGATCGCCACAAACAGGTAGGCCAAAACGATGCCTAAGCCACCGGCGTTAACGATCCACACCAGCGCAGGGCGTCCAAAGAAGGGCGCGATGCAGGAGAGAAAACCCATCATAAAGATGGCATTGGTCGGGGTTCTGTAGCGCGGGTGCAGCTTGGCGAATGGGGCAGGCAACATACCGGCTTTCGCCAGCGCGTAAATCGCCCGAGAGCCGCCAATGTAGAAGGCATTCCAGCTAGTAATGATGCCCGCAATACCCGCCATGACCATTAAGTTACTCGCCCAAGCGGCGTTAAACAGCGAGCCCATGGCATCCGGCACGCTGAGCGAGCTTGCCGCCAACTCATCACTATTGAGTGCCAAGCTGGTGGCCAGAATAATCAGCGCGTACCAGACCACCGCCAGGATGACTGACATCATCAGTACTTTGCCGATGGCTTTATAGGGGAGGTTAATCTCTTCAGCCGCCTGAGGAATAACGTCAAAACCCACAAACAGGAACGGCACCATGACCAACACCGCCACAATACCCGCCACCACACCAGTATCAGCCTGGGTGAACAGCGGCATCATGTTGATGGTTTCGCCTTCAAACAGCGAACCGGTGACAAACATCACCCCCACCAGCAGAATTAATCCGGTGACAACTTTTTGCAGCAGCGCAGCGGTGGTCACGCCGAAGTAGTTAATGACCATCATGGCCAGCGAACCGCCCACGCCTACCGCGACCCAAGTGGCTTTAACTTCCCACCCGGCAATTGTCCAGAGGTGGCCAACGGCGTAGTTGGGCGCCAGGTGCTCGATAACCGTGGGCAGGGCGACGGCTTCAAAAGCCACCACGCTCAAGTAGCCCAAAATAATCGCCCACGTGCACAAAAATGAAGGCAAGTGGCCTAAAGCGCGATAGCTGTAAACGTGCTCGCCACCGACTTTAGGCATCGCAGCGGCCAGCTCTGCATAGGTAAGGCCGACCAAGACAATCGCTAAACCGCCGATAATAAACGCTATAATGGCACCTAGACTGCCAGCGGATTGAATCGCTGTGCCGGTCAGTACAATCCAGCCCCAGCCGATCATCGCGCCGAAAGCTAGCGCTAATACATCGCCACGGGCCAATACCCGGACGAGCCCTTCCTGTTCTGATGAGGGAGTAGTCATTGTAGAGTGTCCTGCGAGTTATTGGATGTTGTCGTTGGCGCTCAGGGGCGCAGTATCCTGATCCTGATTAACGACCGCGTTTTAAACGGTCTTACTAAACAAGATAGCAACACGCTAGCAGGCGGGAGAGAAAACGCGAATGCACCACTTTTAGGTTCGACTAGACCACTTTTTAGGCGCACCGAAAGGGTGCAATATTTTCCTACTGCTTTCGTCTAAGAGCCCGTCGTTAGCGGGTCAAGCGGGATTAAGGAGGCATTCAGATGAATCGCAAGGAGGTCGTGCACCAACTTGTACAACTTTATGCACTCCAGCCGGAGCGGTTGAGTAAACAGGTGCGTATTGAGCAAGCCTTGCGCCAAGCCATTACCCAGCAGTGGCCTTCCGGGCTGCGGCTGCCCTCCCACCGCCAGTTGGCGGATGCCTTGGGCGTTGCTCGCCAAACCCTGGCGCTGGCGATCCATACGCTACTCGCAGAGGCACTGCTTAAAACCGCCCATGGCCAAGGCACCTGGACGTGTAGGCCGGTTACGCCCACTCTTCCCCTGCGTGGCAATGCGCAGCTCTCCTCACGCGCCCAGCGGGTATTGGATGGCCCCGGCGCGAGCATGATCCAAAGTGGCGCCTTCGTGCCTGGCATTCCTGATATCGCCCAGTTCCCGATGCGTAAATGGCGGCAGCTATACGCCAGCGTGACAGTGCCGCAAAACGCCCTGCTGCTCTCCTACTCCACCGGTGGCTACGGGCCGTTAAAGCGCGCGATCCGCGATTTTTTGGCGCGCTGGCGCAATATCAATTGCGACACAGAGCAGATCATCATCACCGACGGCACCCATAACGGCATTGAGCTATGCGCCGTGGCGTTGGCCGATGTGGGTGACACCGTTGCCATGGAGTCGCCCTGCTACTGGGGCGCGCGCAATGTCTTTACCGCCGCAGGTTTGGAAATCGAACCCGTAGCGTGGCTGCCAGGCCAGGGGCACACCCTTCCGCCTGCTTCTGGCCCGGTCAAACTGGCCTACCTGACCGGCTCGCACCACTATCCGCTTAGCGTGCCTACCAGCGCGGTGGATAAACAGCGCTTATGTAATGCCTTAGCGCCTGATTATATTGTCGAAGATGATTACGAATTTAACCGCGATGACCACCCTAACCTGCTCTTCGACCCACACTCGGAGTCTCACTTGCTGGTAGGCTCTTTTTCCAAGATGATGTTTCCAGGCCTGCGCTTAGGTTATTTAGTCGTTCCGCACCACTTAGCGGGACCAATGAACCGCCTACGTAGCGAGCTATTCCGCGAAGGGCGCATGCTTGATCAGGCCGTGCTGGCACAGTTTATTTTTGATGGCGATTTGGATGCCTGGTGTCGACGCATTCAGCGCGACTACTTAGGGCGCCAACAGGTGCTGCATGATCAGCTACGCTCGCTGCCGCAAGTGCGCCGCGTTTCGCCGCCGAGCAACGCCATCAGCTTATGCGTGGAATTTGAACCGCATATCAATGACGTGCAGATTGCTCAAACGCTGTTAAAAGAGCATTTGATTGTCCGCCCACTAAGCCCGGTATGCGCTAAGGGCGACTCGCGCTCGGGGCTCGTGATGGGCGTGGGTATGCTTTCGGGTGAAACCTTAGTGCGCGAGGCCCAGCGGCTAAGACGCTGCTTAGAGGCGCTGCTCCGCTAGTCGGCTGGGTTACTCAGCAGTTCTTGTGGAACATTAATCACACAGCTTATCCACAAGCTCTCAATAACTTATTCACAAGCTCCTATCTAGAAGAGCTTACCTATAAGGACATTTTATGCGTCACCCTGTTGATAGTTTGACTGCTTTCGCCTCGCCCTTTCTCCCGTCGGCTGCCTCTACATTACGCTTGTGGCTAACGCTGAGCTTCGTGCTGCTCCTGTCTGGCTGCGCCACCTTTGCGCCCAACCCGCCCCAGGATCAAAGCAATATCTGCGAAATATTCCGCGAGCAGCCCAGTTGGTACGACTATGCCCAGGAATCAGAGGAGAAGTGGGGCACGCCGATCGCCACTCAGATGTCTTTTATTCAGCAGGAGTCATCGTTTCGCAGCCATGTCCGCCCAGACCGCAAATACTACCTGGGCTTTATCCCCGGCCCACGCCCCTCTTCTGCTAAGGGCTACGCCCAGGCCCAAGACCCTGTGTGGGAAGAGTATGAGGATCAAGCGGGCAGCCTGTTCGCCCGGCGTACCCATATGAAACACGCCACCGATTTTATTGGCTGGTACAACCGCCGCTCCCAGCAGCAGGCGGGTATATCGCTCAGCAATCCTGAGCATCTCTACTACGCCTACCACGAAGGCGCAGGCGGCTACCAACGAGGCACTTACCGTGGCAAGCCTCATGTATTGAGTGCGGGCAGACAAGTAGCGGCCCGCACGAACCGCTATCAATCCCAGCTCAACGCCTGCGAAGCAGAGTTTCAGTGCCGCAAGTTTTATCAGGTCTGGCCGTTTTGCCGTAGTTAAGGGGTTTAACAATGTCACTATGGATAGGTGCGGCACTGCTTAGCGTGGTGTTTTTCACCTCGATGCTCTCCGGTGTGTTTGGCATGGCGGGCGGTTTGGTACTGCTATGGTTTTTGCTGCTGATTTTTCCCGCGGGCACGGCGATGGCGGTGCACGGCGTGATACAGCTCACCGCGAATGGATCACGAGCGTGGCTATCGCGGCGCTTTATTGTCTGGCGTATCGTCGCGTTTATGACGCTGGGCGTGCTGAGCGCTGCTGGCCTGCTGATGCTATTCAACTACAGCCCTAACGCCGCCAGCGTATCTATTTTGATTGGCCTAATGCCGATTTTGGTATGGATGCCCAAGCGCTGGTTTCACCTGGATGCTAACCGCGCCAGTCATGCGCTATGTTGCGGGATTGCTTCTGGCGGTTTGACAATTGCCGCCGGGGTTTCAGGGCCGCTAATCGATATATTCTTTGTGCGCTCACGCATGGATCGCCGCCAGGTCGTGGCCACCAAGGCGATGATTCAGGTAGTGGCCCACAGCATTAAGATCATCTTCTACCTGGGTGCCGCCATGGCGCTTAGCGCCGGCGAATGGGGCATTGTGCTGTTAGCGGCACCATTTGCGATCTTTGGCACCCACACCGGCAACCGCATTTTACACCGCCTCACCGATGCCAACTTCCGCACCTGGACGCGTTGGATCGTTACCGGCATTGGGGTTTTCTACTTCTTTCAGGGGATATTCCTGCTCACTCGCTAGCGTTGCAGCAGAGTCCAAGCGATTTGCGCGACATCATTGCTGCATTGCTGCGACAGTTGCCGCTCAATATAAGCCAATAATGTCAGAACGCCTTACCCGGCGTAGCGCAGCTAATTATCTTGCAGGGAACATCTCCAATGTTTCTGAAACGATGCGGAGTGCTTGTCTTGAAATAGTATGACTCCCCCGGCCCTAGGCGCCTCGTATTACTTCCAACAATGATTTCAATCTCACCTTCTACAACAAAACCAGCCTCTTCACCATAGTGGGTAATCATAGCTTGCCCAGTATCAGCACCCGGCAAGTATCGCTCAACCATAAAAGCCAAGGCACGATTAGGACGATTTGCCCCGACAAGTTTGAAGGAAATATCACCGGAGGCAATATCAACTAAATCATCCGCCGAATAGAAGACCTGCTCCTGACTATCCAGATCCATGGTAAAAAAATCACCGACGCTCATAGAGAAGGCGTTTAGGATTTTCTTCAGGGAACTGACGGATGGGCTAACTTTTCCTTGCTCTATTAGCGAAAGACTTGAGTGAGTAACCCCACATAACTTTGCTAGTTCACGCTGCGAAATCCCTCGCTGCTTGCGCAGTGAGCGCAAGCTCGCACCCACGTCATCCGACATGCTTTTTTCACTCCCAATCAATAAGTGAATTACGTTGTTGGTCTATTGACGGGCACATAATAGCGCAAAAAAACCCCCACGGCTGTGGGGCAAAAACTTAATTAAAAGAGCGCTTGCTACAAAAGATAATTCGCTTAGTCGGTGTACATCGTCGAGGTCAGCTCAAGCACTTCGAGCATCAGCCAACTCAGAGGCTACGTCATACTCTTGAGACTCGTCTTCGTAAGCAATCCGGAAACCGGTAAAGCCGTAAAGAAGGGCAAATAGCGGACTCAGCAGCGCTAGAAAGGCATACGGCGCGTAGCTAAAAGCACTGACACCTAACGTGGCAAACATAAAGGCACCACAGGTATTCCAAGGCACCAGTGGTGATGTCATGGTGCCGGCATCTTCTACCGTGCGCGAAAGGTTTTTCAGTTTAAGTGAGCGACGCTTGTACTCGCTGGCATACATGCGGGCGGGCAGAATAATGCTGAGATACTGATCGCACCCCACGACATTAGCGGCCATGGCTGTCGCCACCGTGGTAGCAATCAGGCTACCAGTGGTCTTGGCCAGTTTGAGCAGGCTCTCCACGATGGTGCGGAAAAAGCCAGCCGACTCAAGAATGCCGCCAAAGCTCATTGCGATAATAATCAGCGAAACCGTCCACATCATGGCGTCAGTACCGCCGTTGGTCAGCAGGTCGTCCACCGTGACATTGCCAGTATCCACCGCGTAGCCTTCCACAAAAATAGTGAAGCTATCGCCTAAAGGCACATCCTGGATCACAATCGCGCAGACGATGCCCATTAGCGAACCAACAGCAAGAGCAGGGATGGCAGGCACCTTTCTTACCATCATCACGATAACTGCCGCCGGCACCAGCAGCAGCCAGGGGCTGATGATAAACAGCTCGTTTAGGCTTTGCTGCAACTCGGCTACTTGTGTCGCGCCATCTCCGGAAGGCGTCATGTTCAGGCCAATAATGGTGTAAAGCACCAGCGCCACCGCGAGCGCAGGAACCGTGGTGTAGAGCATATAGCGAATGTGTTCAAACAGATCGACACCGACGACACCTGGCGCCATGTTGGTAGTTTCGGAAAGCGGAGAAATCTTGTCGCCAAAATAAACCCCAGAGATTACGGCGCCTGCTACCATTGCCGGATTTAGGCCTAGCCCTTCACCAACACCCATCAGGGCGATGCCAATAGTGCCTGCCGCCGTCCAGGCGTTACCGCCGGCCAACGATACCAAGCAGCAGATCAGGCACGCCGCGACCAAAAAATAGTCCGGTGCCAGAATACTCAGCCCGTAATAGATCATGGTGGGCACAATTCCACCGGCAATCCAGTAGCCAATAATGGTGCCGATAATGATTAGAATCACAATCGCCTGAGTCGTCAGGCCAATGGAGCGAAGAATACCCGCTTCGAGGTGCTTCCAACGGCTGCCCGTAGCCACGGCCACACAGGTTGCCACAATGGCACTCAAAAATAGCGGTAAATGCGGGTCAGTTTCGAAATAACCGATAAAAACCCCCAATGACGCCGCCATAAACACAATCGGTATCATCGTCGCTTTTAAACTTGGGCGGGGTGTTTCTTGGTCTTCCTTAGCAGAGTGGTCAGTCGACATAATGTCCTCACTTAATGTTTGATTATTGGTCGTCGTATTTCCGTTAGGAAATCATTGCAGTGATGGCGACTCCGATCATTGTTACGCTTGTTTTTATTGGTTTTTCAGGCACAAGGCCCCCTCGGCGAGGAGGCACGGCATTTGCCGTGACACCTAGCGCTGTTGAATCGAATCAATAAAGGGTGAAGTGCCCAGGCGAAGCTCGTTACGAACTTCGATGGTTCAAACGCTCAACGACATCCACACCGTCTTTACTTCGCAGTATTTCTCCTGCGCATGAAGCGATTTATCGCGCCCATTGCCCGACTGCTTCACGCCGCCGAAAGGCACTGTCTGATCGATACCCGCCCAGTTATTCACATATACCTGGCCGGACTGCAGGCGCCGGGAAACCCGCATAATGCGGTCAATATCCTGGCTCCAAACACCGGCAGCGAGGCCAAAATCGCTATCATTGGCCAGTGCAATCGCTTGCTCTTCGCTGTCGAAACCAAACACACTCAGTACAGGGCCAAAGATCTCTTCGCGGCCAATGCGCATCTCAGGCGTCACATCGTCGAAGACCGTTGGCGACAAGAAATACCCATTGGAATCGCTGGCTTCGCCCTTTAGCGTCAAGGTGGCCCCTTCGCTTTCGCCCTGGCGAATATACTCAAGCACTCGGTTGTACTGCGTTTCATCGACCATCGCGCCCATAAAGCTGGCCGGGTCGAGTGGGTCGCCTGGCTGCATGTGCTCGGCAGCTTTCACCACGCGGGCCACAAAATCCTTGCGAATACTGTTTTCCACCAACAGGCGCGAACCGGCAATACAGACTTCGCCTTGGTTGTGGAAAATAGCTTCCGCAGCACTGTGGGCAACGGCATCAAGATGCTGACAGTCGGCAAAAACGATGTTGGGGCTTTTGCCACCGCACTCCAGAAACACGCGTTTCAGGTTGGACTGGCCAGCGTACTGCATCAGTTGCTTGCCCACGCCGGTGGAGCCGGTAAACGCCAGACAATCTACCTGCATCGAAAGCGCCAACGCCTTGCCCACCGTATGGCCGTAACCTGGCAGTACTTGAAAGACGCCATCGGGAATACCCGCTTCCTGGGCAAGGTGGGCCAAGCGCAGCGCTGACAAAGGCGATTTTTCCGACGGTTTGAGAATAACGCTGTTGCCCGCAGCCAGTGCCGGGGCAATCTTCCAGGATGTCATCATCAGCGGAAAATTCCATGGCACAATCGCCGCCACAACGCCCATCGGTTCGCGTAGCACCAGCCCCAACGCACGCTCACCGGTCGGCGCTACCTCGCCGTAGAGCTTGTCGATACATTCCGCCTGATAGCGCAGGCAAGCTACGGTGCCAGCCAGATCGCCCAGCGAGCTGGAAATTGGCTTACCCATGTCTAACGTGTCGAGTAGCGCCAATTCATCGCGGTGCGTCTCTACCAACTCGGCTAGGCGCAGCAGTACTCGCTTGCGTTTACTGGGGTGACAACGTGACCAGACGCCACTTTCAAAGGTTGCCCGGGCCACTTGGGTTGCCCGCTCAGCATCTGGCGCATCGCAACTGGCCACCTCCGCCAGCGCTTCACCCGTCGCCGGGTTGATGCTAGTTAATGTGCTGCCACCCACAGCGGGGACAAACGCACCGTCAATAAAGGCATGTGTTTCAAAACGTAGCGAAGCCGCTAATGTCTGCCAGTCGGCTAAGTTTTTCGGGGTATCTGCCGCCATCATGCATTCTCCATCGGAAGTGTTACCGCCAGCTTTTCAGCGGTTTTGTCCAGCGCTCGTTGCGCCTTGTCCACCAGCTCGTCAATTTCGCTACGCGTGATAATCAAAGGCGGCGATATCACCATGGTGTCGCCTACTGAGCGCATCACTAGCCCGCTTTCGAAACACAAATCACGGCACAGATTGCCTACGGAAAGGGATTTATCGAAACGCTCGCCGGTGTTCTTGTCAGCCACCAGCTCAAGCGCACCGATCAAGCCTAACGAACGCGCCTCACCCACCAGCGGATGTTCAGCCAGTTCCTGCCAGCGTTTCGCCAGATAAGGGCCCAGGTTATTGCGAACGCTGTCGACCACCTGCTCACTTTCCATCAGTTCGAGGTTTTTAAGCGCAACAGCCGCACAGACAGGGTGACCGGAGTACGTAAAACCGTGGAAGAACTCACCGCCGTCTTCGATCAACGTATCGGCCACGCGGTCTCCCACCAGCACCGCGCCAATGGGCAAATAGCCTGACGACAAGCCCTTGGCAATCGGCATTAGGTCAGGTTTGAGCCCATAGTGGGTGCTACCGAACCACTCGCCTAAACGCCCGAAGCCACAAATGACTTCGTCGGCAATCAACAAAATATCGTACTTGGCCAACACCTCTTTCACCGCAGACCAATAGCTGTCTGGTGGAATAATGGCACCGCCTGCGCCCTGCACCGGCTCGGCAATAAAGGCCGCTACGTTGTCCTCACCCAATGCCAGGATTTTCTCTTCTAGCGCTTGAGCACACTGCTTGCCAAAGGCCTCCTGGCTCATATCACGCCCTTCTCCAAACCAGTAAGGCTGGCCAATATGGGTAATTCCCGGCACACAAGGGCCGCCCTGCTCATGCATCGGCGCCATGCCGCCAAGGCTCATGCCCGCCACGGTAGAGCCGTGATAGCCATTTTCACGCGAGATGATCCATTGCTTTTCCGGTTTGCCTTTAAGTGCCCAATAGCGGCGCACCATGCGCAGCACGGTATCGTTGGCTTCGGAACCAGATCCCGTGAAGAACACATGATTAATATGCTCGGGCGCCAGCTTGCTTAGCTTGGCGGCCAGCTTCACGGCGGGCGGATGGGTGGTTTTGAAAAAATTGTTGTAGTACGGCAGCTGCTGCATTTGCTCAGTGGCGGCATCGACCAGTTCCTGGCGCCCGTAACCGAGATTGACGCACCAAAGCCCTGCCATACCATCAAGAATACGGTTGCCTTGGCTATCGTGAATGTATACCCCATCAGCGTGGGTGATGATGCGGCTGCCCTCTTCGCCGAGCGATTTAAAGTCGGTGAAGGGATGAAGATGGTGCTGGCGATCCAACGTTTGGTAATCCTGGGTCTGCATAAGTCAGTTCCTGATCAAATCGTTGCAACAAGCGTTCAGCCGGCAGCAATCTGGGCGGCGCGCTGGGTACGATGCTGGCGGCAGGCCGTCGCAAAACCCTGAAACAGTGCGTCATAGAAAGGATGTTCTTTAGGGCGCCACTCTGGATGCCACTGAACAGCCAGTGCGAACGCAGCGGCGTCACGCACCGAAATCGCTTCAACTAGACCATCAGGCGCCCAAGCTTCGGCTTCCAGGCCCGGTGCAAGTTGATCAATTCCCTGCTGATGCAGTGAATTCACCTCTGCATGCTCGCCGCGATATAACGCTGCCAAGGCACCGCCAGCGCGAATTTTTACCGTATGGGAGGGGGCATAATGGCCCGCCATGTCATCAGCGGGCGGCTCTCGGTGGTCGAGCATGCCGGGTAGCGTTTGAACGGCTTGGTGCAGCGTGCCTCCCAAGGCGACATTCATTTCCTGAAAACCACGACAAATGCCAAACAGGGGCAACGCCTGGCGTAACGCCTCATGCACCCAGCAAAGTGCCACTTCATCGCGCCGTGCGTCATCGCGAGTATTCTCTGGGGCGCGTTCGGCACCATAGCGATCAGGAGCGACGTTGGTGTAACTGCCGGTTAGCATCAAACCGTCCAGACTGCCCAACAACTCGACAGCCTGTTCGGCACGCTGCTCGGGCGTCGCTATATCAGCCACCAACACCGGAAGAATCACCGGCGTGACGCCGTAGTAGTAGAGAGCCTGAAGAAATTTATCGGTCACCATTTGAGCAGGATGACCTTCCACCTCTCGGCAGCAGGCGATAACCCCCACCAGGGGGCGCGGAGAATGCGTTGCTTGCATAGTCAAACCACTTTGTCGGTTGTTATGTTTTATTCAACACTCAATTCAACATAGCGTGACTCGTTTTATTTTCCAAGCGCAAAATGCTTTTTTTGCCAAAAAACAAACTAAACAATTGAAAAACAATGGATTAAAAAACAACCACATCATGAGGGATAAGTTTTTATACGATTTTTGTTATTAAATAATTGACAGAAACGGTCGACACCGCAAGGATACTGTTAGCAAAAACACAACTAACACGGCATAAAAATAAGGTACAACGTATGTCCTCTGCCAATGACACAGACGCTCAAAACGTAGCCTCGGACTTTCTCGACCGGCACCCAGACATCACCAGCATTGACCTGTTGATCAGTGACCTTAACGGCGTCATCCGTGGCAAGCGCATTCCTTGCGATAACCTTGCCAAAGTATTTGAAAAAGGCATCTATTTGCCGGCTTCGGTGTTTGCGCTGGACATCAATGGCAACACCGTGGAGGAGACCGGGCTTGGGCTTTCCAGTGGTGACGGTGACCGCGTATGTCGCGCCATTCCGGGCACACTCAACCCGGTCACCTGGATGGATAACAACCAGTATGGCCAGCTATTGATGACCATGGAGGAGATGGATGGCTCGCCGTTTTTTGCCGATCCTCGCCAAATACTGCGGCGTATTCTTGAGCAGTTCTCCGACCGTGGCTTAACCCCCGTCGTCGCCCTTGAGCTAGAGTTTTATCTGGTCGATCGCTTACGCGACGATGAAAACTTGATTCAGCCACCGCAGTCTCCTTCCAGCGGCGAGCGGGCCACTCAAAGCCAGCTTTATTCGATGCTGGAGCTAGACGAGTACGCTGAATTTATCAATGACTTACAGAGTGCCGCTCAGGCACAAGGTTTGCCGCTGGATACGGTATTGAAAGAGTGTGCACCCGGCCAATTTGAAGCCAACTTGATCCACACAGATGATGCATTGAGTGCCTGCGACCACTCGGTGCTGCTCAAGCGTCTGATCAAGGGCGTTGCATTAAAGCACGGCTTTGAAGCCACCTTTATGGCCAAGCCTTACGGTCTAGAAGCCGGTAGCGGCACCCATGTTCACGTCAGTCTGGTAGATAGCAACGGACATAATATCTTTGCCGAAAACGGCGATGACCCGCTGGAAAGCGCAGCACTGCAACACGCGGTAGGAGGTCTGCTGGAACTGATGCCGGACTCCATGGCATTGCTGGCTCCCAACCTCAATTCGTTCCGCCGTTTTCAGGAAGGACTCTATGTACCCATGGCACCTACCTGGGGTTACGACAATCGCTCCGTGGCAATACGCGTCCCCGCCGGCCCAAAAGAAGCGCGACGCATAGAGCACCGTGTGGCGGGTGCCGATGTTAACCCCTACCTTTTGCTGGCCACCGTGCTGGCATCCGTTCACCATGGGCTAACCCAAAAGATTGCACCTGCGGAGCCAATTATCGGCAACGCCTACGACCAAATCGCGCCTCAGCTGACTAACAGCTGGACCCAAGCGCTGCACTTGCTGGCGAACAACCGCGTACTCGGCGAACAACTCGGCGAAGACTTTATTGACGTGTTTATTGCCAACCGCCAAGCAGAGCGCGCCGAAACCATGCGTGAAGTTAGCGCGATGGAGTACGACTGGTACCTGCGGCACGTGTAAGTGATTGGGCCATAGATAGCGTCAATAGAAAAAAGAGAGGCGCTCGACGTCTCTCTTTTTCATGTATCTCTATCTTGCCCTGTTATCCCGTTCTTCTATTAGTTTTTTATCTAAAAAAAGGGCTGGCTACTCTCTCCGTCAGCCCGTTGCTATGCAACCATCAAGCTATATGCCGCTAAACCGCCAGTCGATCACGCATGGCGTAGAACCACGCACCCAGCGCAGAAAGCGGCACACGTAACAGCCGACCACCGGGCATTGGCAGGTGGGAAATCTGCGCAAAAGCTTCAAAACGCGTCTCTTCACCGCTAATCGTTTCTGCCACTAACTTGCCTGCTAAGTGGGAGCAGGTAACCCCGTGGCCAGAGTAACCCTGCGCGTAGTAAACATTGCTGTTAATACGCCCGAACTGCGGCAGGCGGTTAAGCGTCAGCAAAAAGTTACCACTCCAAGCGTAATCAACACGGACATCGCCAAGCTCAGGGAAGGTCGCCAGCATTTTCGGCCGAATAGCCGCCTCAATACTCGCAGACGCCTGCCCGCCATAGTTCACTCCCCCGCCATACAGCAAACGGTTATCAGCGGTAAGGCGATAGTAATCCAGTAGATAATTACAATCTTCTACTGCTTTATCGTTAGGCAGCAATCGTGCGGCTAACGCTGCTGGCAGCGGCTCAGTGGTAATAATCTGGGTGCCGCACGGCATCGCTTTGCTTTCCAGCTTGGGCAACAGCCCTTGCAGGTAGGCATTGCCTGCCATAACGACCCGCTGAGCGGTCACTCGGCCTTTGGGCGTATGCAGCGTTACCGGCTCACCATGCTCTACACGGGTCACGGGGGAGTGTTCAAAAATCTTGCCGCCAAGGGACTCCAGCGCTGCCGCCTGCCCCAACACCAGATTGAGAGGATGCAGATGCCCGCCGGAATGATCCACCAATGCGCCCACATAGCGCTCGCTGCCTATCTCTCGCTTAACCTCTTCGCCTTCCAGCAGCTCTAACTCATGATGGCCGTAACGTTCCCATAAGGCTTTTTGTTCCTTTAAGCCTTCCCACTGCTTCTTGTTACAGGCAGCAAACAGATTGCCCTCTTTTAGGTCGCAGCTGATCTGATATTTCTCAATGCGCTGACGGATAACCCGGTTTCCTTCAAAGGCCATAGCGCCCAGCGCTTTGGCGGTTTCAGCGCCGTTTTGTTTCTCGATAACGTCCATATCACGGCTATAGCTATTAACGATCTGACCACCGTTGCGCCCGGACGCCCCAAAACCAATTGCCACACTTTCCAATACCACCACTCGGTGGCCGCGCTCTGCCAAATGCAGTGCTGCTGAGATACCCGTAAATCCAGCCCCCACGACACAGACATCACACTCAATATCCCCCTCCAGCATGGGCCGTTGTGAGGTGGAGTTTGACGATGCAGCGTAGTAAGACGCCACATGACCAGAAGACGCTTGAGGTTGCATTTATCACATTCCTTTTGTTGATTATTTTAAACAAAATAATCATATAGATCGTTACAAAAATACGCAAGCATCAGCAAATACTAGCCTTACAGGGTGGCAATACTTCTTTCTCCGCAGAAAAGTGTTATCAAAAAAGCAACACCCATTCATAACGAGGCACGGCCACAAGACTGGAAAGAGTTACCTCTCGTTTTGTATACCGTCCCTCTGAAGGCGAGCTTTCATGCTAACCGGTTCGCCGTTTTCTTCTTTCCACAGGAGGCCTTCCTGCTCACCCGCTAGCGTTGAGGGAGATAACGGCGAGCTTAAAGCGGGTGCCTATACTGACCTTACCTATTGATGGAGGTCGCTATGGATTATCACCACTACCGCGAAGCCCTTGCGGAAACGCTCGCCCAGAGTGAACTGCCCTTTCCCGCTGCCGAATATCAGGCACGCCTGGATAAGATCCGTCAGGCAATGACCGCACATGGCTTAGATGCTCTGCTGCTTACCGATCCCGCCGACATTAATTACCTCACCGGCTATCACACCTTTGAAGTCTCGGTTCACGCCTGCCTGGTTTGCACGCAGGAGCGGTTAGTGCTGCAAGTCGCTTCAATTGAAACCGGCGCCGCAGTGGTGACCGCTCGCGTGGATGAGATCATTGGCTACCGCTGGGAAAATCTGGACGAAATCATCACACCGTTGGCCGATATTCTTACCCCCTGTCAAAAAATCGGCATAGATGGTTGGAGCAGCGGGCTACGTTTTGGAGTGGTTGATGCGCTGATGCAAACCATTGGCCGTGAACGCTTTAACGAGGCAGGCGCGTTAGTCGATGCCCTCAGAATTGTTAAAAGCCCTGCTGAACTTGAGATGCTGCAAGAGAGCGCACGAATTACCGCCCTAGGCTTAGAGATCGCCATACAGAGCATTCGCCCCGGCATGACCGATAACGATATTGCCGCCGTGGGAGCCAAAGCGCTGCTCGAAAATGGCAGCGAGTTTATGAGCCTGCAGCCCATTGTGACCAGCGGACACCGCATTGGCGTGATTCATGTCAACCATAAACGGCGTGTCATCCAGGCCAATGAGCCGGTCTTCTTAGAGTTCGGCGCCGCTTATCAACGCTATACGGCACCCATGATGCGCACCGCGGTAACCGGCGTGCCAAGCCTAGCTCTCTCTGCCACCCGGGATCTATGCCGCTCAATTTTTGAAGCGCTGTGCGGCGCCATGCGGCCAGGCAACACCTTTGATGACGCCGCCCAGGCTGCCGACGCAATTCTTGCCCCTCAGCGCGACCAGTATTTTTTCTCCGGCGTATTTGGCTATGCCGTGGGCGCGCAGTTTCCACCTAGCTGGGTGGAAGGTACCGGCTTTATCGCCAAAGGCCAGAACCGCACCTTTGAAACCAATATGGTTTTTCACCTGCCACTCTGCCTGCGTGTACCCGGCCAGTGGGGAGTAGGCATAAGCGACACCGTGGTAGTGACTGAAAACGGCGCCAAACCGCTGACCACTAACGACTGGCAGCTGTTTGAGGCGCACTCATAGGTGCTTGCGCCTTATAGCCACCGTATTGACAGGTCGATGGAGTAGCGCTATCGTCAGCATAGATGCAAATGAGAAACACTATTTTTAGCTCTCTCATCTATATGAGGTGACGATCATTTGAGGTAAGGGTAAGCACCATGACCAGTGAGCAGCGCCAACTTCGCCAAACATTGATATTTTTGCGCACCTCTTTTGAAGCGGTTCAGCACTCGATTGCTGGCCGCCTGGAAGACCCGTTGCCCTGCTGGCTAGATACCAGCATGCTGTCAATGCTCTCGCGGGAACTCACTCGCTGCTGCCAACAAGCCAAACCGCTGTTCGCCCCACCTGTTATCGAACAGCTTTATATCGCCTCCCAGCAGTGCGAGCTGCTACTAAAACAGTGCCCTGGGGTACTCAGTAGCGCCGTCTGCCATCGTCAATTGGGTGCCATTATGCTGCCGATCTCTAGCGCGCTCCAGCAGATCGATACCCCCGTCAAGCGGCGCTGGCCTTGGACGAAGTGGAACTGAGCGAGCATTGGGGCATTACTAGTCCAGCAGATATCTAGTGGGGGCACTAGCATGGTAGCAGGCAAGTAGCGACGCTCCAGACCTTGAAAAGGTTAAGGTTTATTGATGTGTATTCTTAGTGGCAAGCACTTGCTTACCTAGGTCTGTTAATCGATATTTTTGGGTTGGGCTACGCGGCGAGCCAGGTTGTGTCATTTCAATCAATGCCAGTGCCAATGCCGGTTGTAAATAATTTTGTATAAACGTCGGGCGATGCGTGAGTGATAACGCCTCAAGAAGTGCTTTAGTGCTCATTGGCTCTTCAAGCAGAGCTTGCAATAACCGCATTACTTGTTCGGTTACTTGTTCGGTTACTTGTTCGGTTACTTGCTTAGTTGCTACAGGGGCTATGTCCTTATCAACCAAAAACCCTCTATGAACGGGTAAGCGAATTAAAAAGTAACTGCGTTCATCGTCGGTTTCGAACACCGGCTCTGGAGAACCGTTCCCCTTCATCACTCGAAGAATTTTTGGCACGCCCGTTGAACGGCCTTCCGTTAAATCCAGCTCTTTTAAAAACTCGCCGATACGCCGGTTGCGGTAGCGGCGGCTGACTGCTGTACCTGCTTGCAGGTCTTGCAAACGAATTGAGCGGTCTGGCCCTGGGAAGCTGAGAACCACAAGCTCCTGACCATCAATACGAATCTCAATGGGCTCACGAATTTCATAAGAGCGGTGATACACCGCATTCACCACCGCTTCTTCAATGGCGACCAGCGGAAAATTCCAGAAACGCTCGGCCTGGGGACGATCAGCGTGCTTTGTTACGCCCTCTTTCAAATAGTTGCGGTTAATGTAGTCCAACGCCGTACGGGTTATACGTCCCAGCGGGCCCTTAAATATCTTCTCTTCAAAATGGTCACCACCGGCTCCGTCTGGAAAATACACCACATCTATTTGAGTGGCTGGGAAAAACTGCTCGGGATGCTCGTTAAAAAACAACAGCCCCACATTTTTGGGAAAGGCCATCTCGCTTGGCCCACCGACCACATTCAATCGACGGCCCAAGGTTTCAAGATCCAGTTCGCGGGCTTCTGCCGCTAATTCACTGCCAATATCGTGCAAAAAGTCACGCATCAAATAAGGGGAAAGATCGCTTAAATCCGCCGTTTGGCGATAGCGATCATCAAAAGGCACGGTTGCCGCCAAACTTAGCAGCTCGCACTCATCCCGCCCCGATGCTTTTACCGTACTGGTATGTTTGCGCAGGTAATAGGCCCAATCGCTCTTCTTGCTTAAGCTGGTTTTAGCTTTATAGGGGCGTGTTTCCCCGCCTGGGGCCCATAGCACCAGAATGGTTTTGCCCTGAATGTCATAGGTGGCTGTTAATGGATGATAGTGCGGCGCAGTCGCTGAATGCCCAAGATTTAACAGCTCTTTTTGAATGGCATCGATTTGCGCCGGTAACAGACCAGCAGGCGGCAATTGCGGCTGGCCATTTTCTTCCGCCACACCCACTAATACGTAACCGCCACCCAAATTGTGAAAGTCATTAGCGAAGGCACACAAGGTGTGTAGGATGGATTCTGGGTTCCAGCCTTCCTTATATTCAATGCGTTCGCTTTCCACCGTGCGGTGATGAAGCAAGTCATCAATATTGATGGGAAGTTTAGGTGTCATGCCGCTTGCTCAGGCGTTTGATTGACGTCATATCGCACGTGCTAGGCCTTATAACGCTTAAGTTAACCTTATGATGTAGAACGGTGCATTTAAATGCAATTATCAAGCGAACAGCACTCTCTTTGAAAACGTGAGTCTCCGTTGCCTCGTCCTTGCCTCATCCTTGACCCACTGACCTGTGCAGCTCCGTTTGTATTATCTTTAACACCCCACCTAGTGGCTGCAAAGCATTGGCTGGCGTCAACTAGTAAACTGGTCTATTCTAACGCGTACTATTTCATCGAAGCATTCAAAAGGAGCTTAATTGATGGCTTTCGAAACACTGTTTACTCCCACCCAGATGGGCAGCCTATCAATTCCTAACCGCGTTATTATGGCGCCGCTGACTCGTTCGCGTACGCCCGATAGCGTACCGAGCAAGATGCAGGAAGCTTATTACGGTCAACGTGCTGGTGCGGGGCTAATCATCAGCGAAGCTACCAATATCTCACCCACTGCCCGTGGCTATGTGTATACACCGGGCATTTGGACGGATGAGCAGGAAGCGGGCTGGAAAGGCGTGGTGGACGCAGTACACGCTAAGGGTGGCCGTATTGCCCTGCAACTGTGGCACGTTGGGCGCGTTTCCCATGAAATGGTACAACCCGATGGCCAACAGCCCGTTGCGCCGAGTGCACTGAAAGGTGAAGGCGCTCAGTGTTTCGTCGAGTTTGAAGATGGCACTGCGGGCCAGCATCCCACCAGTACCCCGCGTGCGTTGGAAACCGATGAGATTCCCGGCATCGTTGAAGACTACCGCCAGGCGGCTGTGCGCGCCAAGCGGGCAGGTTTCGATATGGTCGAAGTCCACGCCGCTAACGCTTACCTGCTCAACCAGTTCCTAGCCACCGGCACCAATCAGCGTACCGACCAGTACGGCGGCTCGCTGGAGAATCGTGCCCGCTTCCCATTGGAAGTCGTCGACGCCGTGATTGACGTCTATGGCGCTGACCGGGTTGGTATTCGCATGACGCCGTTTATCGAACTGTTTGGCCTGACCGACGATGAGCCAGAAGCGATGGCGTTCTACATGGCCGAGCAGTTGTCAAAGCGCGGCCTTGCCTATCTGCATCTTAACGAACCCAACTGGGCCGGTGGTGATATCACCTTCCCTGACGGTTTCCGCGAGCAGATGCGCAAGCGTTTTAGCGGCAGCCTGATCTACTGCGGTAATTACGATGCCGAGCGCGCTGAAGCCCGCATTAGTGAAAACACTGCGGATGCGGTTGCTTTCGGACGCCCCTATATTGCCAATCCTGATTTACCGGAACGCTTCCGCGTTAACGCACCGCTCACCGAGTCCAACCATGAAACCTTCTACGGCGGTGATGAAAAGGGCTATACCGACTATCCATTTATGGATAATGGCTATGACCGTATGAGTTAAACGTATGAGTTAAAACAGCATGCCACTATTGCTGTTACTCCCTTACGTTGGAAAAGCATCACTTAGGTGATGCTTTTTTTATATCTGCCCATTGTAAAACACTGCTAGGCTATTGATTCTTTCGTATGAACAGACAGGTGATCAATGCTTGGTTCACTATTAGCGCTGCTGGTATCTCTTCTGCTCGTCGGCCTTACCGCCACGACTGGTGCGCGCTTTCGGCCCGATGGTTGGTACCGTGAACTGCGCAAACCCACCTGGACACCGCCGGATATCGCCTTCCCTATTGCTTGGGGCATACTGTATCTATTGATGGCTATCGCCGCATGGCGAATATACATGGCTGAAGAATCAGCATGGCGCACGGCAGGCTTAGTGGTTTACGCGCTGCAGCTTTTAGTCAATGCAGCCTGGTCATGGCTGTTCTTTGGGCGTAAACAAATTGTTGCTGCACTGGTAGATATCATGGTGTTACTGGCATTAATTACGATCGCCATCGCACTGTTTTTCCAGGTCAACACCCTAGCCGCGTGGCTTATGGTGCCCTACTGGCTCTGGGTAGCACTTGCGCTAGCCCTCAACGCCACTATTTTTCGGTTAAATCAAGCTTGAGCGCTGATTAAACAACAAAGGGTTCTGAGAGTATGGATCGCACCACCACTATAATATTACTCGCCTTCGCATCGCTGGTATTAGGCGCAATGGCAACGGCGATATTTATTTATGTCATTGTCCCCTGGCGTCGCCGACGGCGCGCAGCGAAAGAGAAAGCCGCTAACCCAGCATCTACTCAAGCGAATAGCCCTCCGGAGCCGTCCGAAACATCCACACCGGCCAAGCGCACTAACAATGTGAAACAACACTCACTATTCATTATTTTTGATCAGCCCAGTGAGCGATCAGATGAGCGGCTTGCCGAATGGTTACGTGAGAAAGACGCTCATTATGAACCGCTTAGGAAAGTATTCTTAATCAATGGGCAGCAACCCGCTAACCCCATTACTATTGCCAATGCATTTTTACCGGGAGAGCTGCCTGATCTCTTCAGAGATGAGAGCGGCAGCGAAGCAATCAAAGGGATCAGCCTAATCGTCAAGCCCCCTTTGCGAAAACGCCGAAACCAGCAAATGATTGTTTTTGTTGAACTTGCCAAGGAAGCGGCGACGCTATTTAATGCCAATGTACTGGATACTGACCATCAAACGGCAACCGAAGAAACCTACGCCCAGATCATTGGCGAATAGCCTTATCGATGCTTATAAAAATAGCTAATACAAATAGGCTTACACCACCCCCTGGCTGCGCAGATAGTCGTCGTAGCTGCCGCTGAAATCGACGATGCCTTCCGGCTGCATATCGATAATGCGCGTGGCTAGCGATGACACAAACTCGCGGTCGTGGCTGACAAACAGCAGCGTACCGGGGTAGTTCTCCAAGGCTAGGTTTAATGCCTCGATAGACTCCATATCCAAGTGGTTGGTCGGCTCATCCATCAGCATGACGTTGGGCTGAGTAAGGATTAACTTACCGAACAGCATGCGCCCTTGCTCGCCACCGGAAATCACCTTCACTGACTTGCCAATATCATCACTGGAAAACAGCATCCGCCCTAAAGCACCGCGAACTACCTGCTCGCCCCCTTTAGTCCAGCGCGACATCCACTCAAACAGCGTGGCATCGACGGCAAAATCGTCGCTGTGATCCTGGGCAAAAACGCCCACTTCAGCGGCTTCCGTCCACTTCACCTCGCCCGCATCCGGGTGCAGCTCGCCTGCTAACGTTTTCAGCAGCGTGGTTTTACCAATGCCGTTGGGGCCGATAATGGCAATTCGCTCTCCAGCTTCAACGGTCATGGATAGCCGTTCAAACAACGCTTTCTCGCCGTTATAGGCCTTGGTAATGCCATCCACATTGACAGCATTGCGGTGGATCTTCTTGGCCTGATCAAAGCGAATAAAGGGGCTAACCCGGCTGGAGGGTTTGATGTCTTCCAGTTTGATTTTATCGATTTGACGCGCTCGCGACGTGGCCTGTTTAGCCTTCGAGGCGTTGGCAGAGAAGCGGCTAACGAACTGCTGCAGTTCGGCGATCTGGGCCTTCTTCTTGGCGTTATCAGAGTGCTGACGCTCGCGGGCGGCGGTGGCAGCGGTCATGTAATCATCGTAATTACCCGGGAACAGGGTAATTTCACCGTAATCCAGATCCGCCATATGGGTGCAGACGCTGTTCAGGAAGTGGCGGTCGTGGGAGATGATAATCATGGTGCTGCTGCGCGCTTTAAGAATATCTTCCAGCCAGCGGATGGTGTTGATGTCCAGATGGTTGGTGGGCTCATCCAGCAGCAGTACATCCGGGTCGGAGAACAGTGCCTGAGCCAGCAGTACGCGTAGTTTCCAACCGGGAGACACTTCGCTCATCGGGCCGGTGTGCTGCTCGATGGGGATACCTAACCCTAGCAGCAGTTCGCCTGCGCGGGACTCAGCGGTATAGCCATCCAGCTCGGCAAAGCGCACTTCCAGATCAGCGACGGCCATGCCGTCCTCTTCGCTCATTTCTGCCAGCGAGTAAATACGCTCGCGCTCGGCAGCCACCGACCAGAGCTCAACATTACCCATGATCACGGTGTCGATGACGCGCTCGTTTTCAAACGCAAATTGATCCTGACGCAGCTTACCCAACCGTGTACTGCTATCCAGCATCACCTGGCCGGAAGAGGGCTCCAAATCGCCACCGAGAATTTTCATAAAGGTGGATTTACCGCAGCCGTTCGCGCCGATCAGGCCGTAACGGTTGCCGTTATTGAATTTAACAGAGACATTTTCAAACAGGGGCTTGGCCCCAAACTGCATGGTGATATTGGCGGTTGCGATCACAAAAAAAGAGCCCCGGTTAGCATATCTGTAACAACAGTATTTACAATACGAAAGGCCCGCGATTCTACGCGCTATTGGACGGGTATTCACCCATCAGACTTTCGTCACATCAGGTGATTGCCGGAATATCGAGTAGAAAGCGTTGATCATCAAGTGCTTGGCGCAGCCGCGAGTGCAAAATATCGACGATCCCTTGGTGTTCCCCCACCAGTTTCGTCGTGGTAACGGAAAGCTCTGGATGCTGCTGTTCAGCGGCCGCACAAATCTCGGCGATATCGCCGCCCTCCCCGGCGTGGCGGCCCGGCGAAAGAAACAGCATCGCCAAGATAACTGGCCCTGAACTGAACTCGGGTGATACAAGCAAGTTTTCCAGCAGCGGCTCGTTAAAGCGGTACTCATCGCCCTCGCGGCGCTCCATGGAGGCTGCAGCAACGCAGGCCACCTCTTCACCAAGCAGCACACTAAGCTGTCCCGCCAGGCGATTGCGCACCGCGGTGACCTCTGGAATCGGGCTGCCGTGATCTACCAGCGCCACATGCGGCTTAGTACCTGGCTGAAATTTGTCGCGCACGTTGTCGGCCAGCAAATGGGCTAAACGCAGGTCATTACTACCGAACTCATCCACCAAGGGCTGGGCCACCCGCACCTTCACGTGAGGAAAGCGCTCTTGCAGCGTGGCCATACGTTCAGGCAGGTAGCCCGTCAGCGCTTTGCTAGGGCCGAAAAAGAACGGCAGGATAATGATCTCCGTTGCCCCCTGTTCGGCACAGCGCTCAGCGGCGGGGCCAAGCGTTGTCGCAGGGATTCCCTCAACCTCATCGGCTGGGATCTTGTTAGAGTGCAGCAGCGAAGCCGCCTGCACGGTTTCGCCAATCAGCTCGCTAAGCGAGGCCGCCACGCGGCGCAAATTCAGCGTTGCCTGGGGCCGCAGGGAGCCATTATCGACCAGAAAAATCGCGCGCATGTCTGTCTCCCAAGTGATCGTCAGTGACATGATAAGATAGACGCTGAAACAAATACGCCGAGAACATGATGCTTGATACTGATGTTTGACACCACTGCCTTAAACCAGCAAAGAAACTTCTTCGAGGGCCATGCGGCTATCTGGCTGTTTGGTTACGGCTCGCTGATCTGGAAGGCCGATTTTGACTTCCTAGAGCGCCGCCCAGCTTATATTCAAGGCTGGGAACGGCGGTTTTGGCAGGCTTCCCACGACCATCGCGGCACCCCTGAAGCACCCGGGCGTGTAGCGACGCTGATCCGCGCCAAGGATTCGATTTGCCACGGGATGGCTTACCGCATTACCCCAGAAGTGTTGGCACCGCTGGATGTGCGGGAGAAGAACGGCTATTTGCGGGAAAAAGTACCGCTGACATTTGTTGATGAAAAGGGCAATGGGATCGAACAGAGCGAAGGGCTTATTTATCTAGCCAGCGATGACAATCCGGCCTTTCTAGGCGAGGCGCCGCTTGCCGAGATGGCCCAGCAAATTGCCAATGCCCATGGCCCCAGCGGCCCCAACCGCGACTACCTGATCAATCTGGCCAAGGCGCTGCGCGAGCTAGGGGCCAAAGACGCCCATATTTTTGCCCTAGAGCGGCAGTTGAGCCGTTTTTAACATTACCAGTAGCGCGGATAGCGCCGGTGACGGGCAAGATTATTGACCAGTATGGCGATAATCAACATGACCACACTGCCGGCACCAATGGGTAACAACGGATACCACCAGCCCAATTGGTGAACGCTGGCACCCCCGCCTACCGCAATCAGAGCCGCCGCGGCTCCCGGTGGGTGAACCGTGTGGGTTAGCTGCATACCCAGCACCGACAGCGATACGGCCAGAGCCATCGAGAGCGGTGTCGCTCCCAACAATTGATAACAAGCAACGCCAATACCTGCGGAGAGCATGCTGCCAAACAGCACATGACTGGGTTGAGCAAAGGGGCTCTCAGGTGCCGCATAGATAAGCACCGAGGTTGCGCCGAAGGAGCCTACGATTAGCAGCTGTTGTGATAGCCAAGCCGAGCTTAACCAACAAATGACCGCCATACCGGTAAAGGCACCGACCCATGACCAAAAAGCATCCTGCCAACCTACCCGGTCACGCTTAATTGGCTTCCCCCGCATCTTGCCAAGATAAGTTTTCATCACACTCGCTTTGCACAAAATGAGTGCAAATGATGCCAAAATGCACCAAATAAGCAAATGACAATCCATCATGCCCCTGATGAAACTGACTCACGGGAAAACCAGTTGATAGTCGTCAGCGCATAGGAGTGCTAATCAAGGCTAGTAATAAGGCGGGCAATTAATTTAGGAACAATTTTATAAACAATTCCAAGACTCGATCGTCATATTAAGTAGTGGGATCAAACAGTTTAACTTCACGTATATCGACCTGCTCCCAAACACGCTCAGTCATATAAGGCTCCTGCGCCAACCAAGCCTCCAAATCTTCTCGCGTGGTAAATCGGAAATGTGCATTAGAGCCGATCATTTTGCCTTCATCGTTGAGTATCACCCCGCCACTGACGAAATTACCCGACGAATATAAGCGGCGCAGGCCTTCCAGGTGCGGCTCGCGACAAGCCAAGCGACGATCCAAGGCACCTTCATCAGTGTAGTCGTAGGCGACCAACGCATATTGTTTCATTTGTTATTCCTCTTTGAGTGTCTACATCATCAGCCAGGAAAGAATAAACAGCCCCAACACGGTACGTATAATACCGCCTAGCAGCGAGCCGCGCAGGAACGCGCGCAAACCGCCCCACAGAATCAGCAGCCCGATCACTAAGACAGCAATGCTGAAAATTGAATCATTGATTCCTAGCGAACGCGTTAGTCCGTCAATAAAATCACGGAACGCTCCGAAGAAGTTGGTAAAAATGCCCAGTAGAAACTCCACCATTACGCGTATCGCTTCGCCAATGGTTTCGCCGATTTCGTCAAAAAAGCCGTTTGCCTGCATTGCGTTTGCTTGCATTAATAGTACTCAAAACTGAGAAGGATAAACCGCATTGTCGGTTAAATACGCTGACTGAGCAAAGCAGCACCACATCCCGCTCCCCATCGCCTCCAATGTTTAGCGTCTTTCCTGCCAAGCAACTACCCTAAAAACTATAAAACGTACGTTTAAATAAACACAATTATCATCTCTACGCGCAAGGTATTGCTATGACTGATCACTACCCGCTCGACGACCAACTCCAAGCCAGTACGCATAAGGTGGAAAACCAGCCACCGTCGCTGGAGAACTACAACAGCTACACCACTGATCGCGCGCTTCAGGAAGGCGTCGAGCGCGAAGGCGGTACTGACGACACAGCTCTCAAGACGTTTGGCCAGTGGGCAGGCTCGTCTGAAGCCATCGCCCTGGGGTTTGACGCCAACCGTTACTCGCCGCAGTTGGTCACCCATGACCGGCAAGGTCATCGGATCGATTTAATCGAGTTTCACCCAGCCTATCACCAGCTAATGCAAACAGCGGTAGAGCAAGGCCTGCACGCAAGCCCCTGGCGAACCCCCGGGCCGGGCGCCCATGTTACACGTGCCGCCAACTACTATCTGAACACTCAGGTGGAAGCGGCCCATGGCTGCCCGATCACTATGTCGTTCGCGGCCCTGCCTGCTTTACGCCACCAGCCCAGCCTGCTTGAGAGCTGGGGCGATAAAATCACCGCGCCACACTACGACCCGCGCAACGTGCCCTATTTCGAAAAACAGGGCGTCACCCTCGGCATGGCAATGACCGAGAAGCAGGGCGGCTCCGATGTGCGGCTTAACACCACCCGCGCCTATCCGATTGATCAAGGCGGGCCAGGGGAAGCCTACGAGCTAGTAGGGCATAAGTGGTTTGTCTCCGCGCCGATGTGCGACGCTTTCCTGGTGCTCGCCCAGGCCCCGGGCGGCCTGAGCTGTTTTCTACTGCCGCGCTGGCGACCCGACGGTACTAAAAACCCGCTCCATATCCAGCAGCTAAAGCGCAAAATGGGCAACGTGGCCAATGCCTCCAGCGAGACGGAGCTGCGGGGTGCCTTTGCCTGGATGGTGGGCGATGAAGGGCGCGGTGTGCGCACCATCATCGAGATGGTCGCCATGACCCGCTACGACTGCATGATTGGCTCTGCGGCCGGCATGCGACAGGCCACCGCCCAGGCGATTCACCACGCCTCTCATCGCCATGCCTTTGGGGCGCGTTTGAGTGAGCAGCCGCTGATGCAAAACGTGCTCGCCGATCTGGCCATCGAGAGTGAAGCCGCGACGACCCTGATGCTGCGCATGGCTCGAGCGATGGATCAGCAAGACAACGAGCACGAGCGTCTGCTTGCACGCATTGCCACACCGGTCGGTAAATACTGGATCTGCAAGCGCACGCCCCACCACGCCTATGAAGCGATGGAAGTCATCGGCGGTAGCGGCGTCATGGAAACCCATTTGATGCCGCGCCTGTTCCGCGAATCGCCCATCAACGCCATCTGGGAAGGCAGCGGCAACGTGCAGTGTCTGGATATCCTGCGCGCGATTGAAAAGCAGCCCGAGGTGCTTGACGCCTACTTTGTAGAACTCGCCAAAGCACAAGGCGCTGATGCGCATCTGGATCGCTTTATACACCAGTTACAGCGGGAAATGCAGGATACCCAAGCGCTCCAATACCGCGCTCGCCAGTTAGCGGACGGTATGGCTCTGGCGCTACAGGGCGCCCTACTGGTACAGCACGCCCCCGCTTATGTGGCCGATGCGTTCTGCGCGGGGCGGCTAGCTGAGCGCAGTGGCCTCAACACCGGCACCCTGCCCACCGGGCTGAATTGTGCGGCGATCATCGAGCGTGCACAGCCCGTGGAATAAGGCCCTTGGAATGAGACCCGTGGAATAAGCGTTCAAGACCATCGTCGTCTTTCATGCTAAAACTAATCACGTTAAAACTGACTGTATTAAACACTAACCGTATTAAAGACAGCAGCATTTAAGACAATAAGACACAAGGTAATAGCGGGAGAGCTTGGCGCATCTGATAGCAATCGCGATGACGCCAGCGCCGAAGGAGCAACAACCCCGGAAACTCTCAGGCAACCGGACCGCTATCACCCTCGCTTTCCGAAGAGCGGCTGATGACTGCGTCACTCAGCCCACCGAAGGAGCAAGCGCACCCAACGGATGCGTGAATCTCTCAGGTTCCATGACGGAAGGGGTACGCCCAGCAGCTTACGCCGTTAGGTGGGATTCCCGACGCTCATACAATCTGGAGAGAGTTATGCAACGCATTGCCGTTATCGGTGGTGGTATCACCGGCATTACCAGCGCTTACGCCCTTGCCAAACGTGGCTATGACGTCACTGTCTTTGAAAAGCATCGCTACGCCGCAATGGAGACGTCGTTCGCCAACGGCGGCCAGCTTTCAGCCTCTAATGCTGAAGTGTGGAACCACTGGCCAACCGTTATCAAGGGCCTGCGCTGGATGCTCAGAAACGACGCCCCTCTTTTAGTTAATCCCCGACCAAGCTGGCATAAGCTCAGTTGGTTTGGCGAATTTATCGCCGCTATCCCCCGCTACTCTGCCAACACCACCGAAACCGCTCGGCTGGCCATTGCAGCACGCGAGCACCTGTTTCAGTGGGCGCAGGAAGAGCAGATCGATTTCGATTTAAAGCAGAAAGGTATTCTGCACATCTACCGCGACAAAAAGGGCTATGACCACGCCGCTAAGGTATCGCAACTGCTCAGCCAAGGCGGCCTAGAGCGACAGCCGGTGACGCCCGAGGAAATGCGCGCCATCGAACCTACCCTAGCGGGCAGCTACTACGGCGGCTTCTTTACCGAAAGCGATGCCACGGGTGATATTCATAAGTTTACCCATGGCTTGGCCCAAGCTGCCGAACGCCGCGGCGTAACGCTTAAATATGGCCACAGCGTGCAGGATATCGGCGCGGACGAACAGCACGCCTGGGTCACTGCCGCAATTGAAGGCGAGGCTGACGGCGAACCCGTGCGCGAAACCTTTGATAGCGTCGTGGTATGCGCAGGCGTAGGCAGCCGCGCCCTGGCCGCCAAGCTAGGCGACCGGGTCAATATTTACCCGGTCAAAGGTTACTCGATTACCGTGCAGCTTGACGATACTGCCTCCCAACAGGCCGCCCCTACCGTTAGCTTACTGGATGACGAAACCAAGCTGGTCACCAGCCGTTTGGGTGATGACCGCTTCCGCATCGCCGGTACCGCCGAGTTTAACGGCTTTAATCGCGATATACGCGACAACCGGATTCGCCCGCTGATTCGCTGGGTGGAAGAGTGCTTCCCCGGCGTCAGCACCCGCCGCGTGGTGCCCTGGGCAGGGCTGCGTCCGATGCTGCCCAATATGCTGCCCAAGGTCGGCCCCGGCAAACTGCCCACCGTGTTCTATAACACCGGGCACGGCCACCTCGGCTGGACGCTTTCTGCCATTACTGCCGATATGCTGACAGATGCGGTGGAAGAGAAAAACGTCCGCACTCAGCAAGCCACCCAATCGCTTAGCTAGCCCCAATCATGACAAGTCCGAGCAGGCTTCCGGTAAGATATAAAACATCCCACCACAGGTGTGTTTTATGCTTAACCAGCGTGCATTAACCTATCTTAATGAAGTAATTCGCCGCGGCTCGCTCAGGCGTGCCGCGGCCCACCTCAATGTCGATGCTTCTGCCGTTAGTCGCCAATTAAAAGCACTTGAAGAAGAATTGGATATCCAGCTATGTGAGCGGCACGGAAGGGGGATGCGCGCAACCGCTGCGGGCCAGTTGCTGGTGCATCATTTTCATGCCCAACGAGCTTCAGAAGAGGCCGTACTATCCCAGCTAATGGCCCTACAGAGCCTTACGAGGGGGGAAGTTCGCATTGCCGTGGGAGAAGGGTTTATCGCTGACCTGATCGCCGCACCATTAGGCACTTTCATGTCAGGATTTGC
Organism: Halomonas sp. ISL-56; assembly: GCF_018612805.1. Classification (NCBI taxonomy): domain Bacteria; kingdom Pseudomonadati; phylum Pseudomonadota; class Gammaproteobacteria; order Oceanospirillales; family Halomonadaceae; genus Halomonas; species Halomonas sp. ISL-56. Next base: position 210,641 of record NZ_JAGGRO010000012.1, read on the forward strand.
AGGTATCAATGTTGAAATTCGCATGGCGGGGGTCAATGAAGCGATGTCGTTACTCAAAGACCGTGAAGTGGATATAGCGCTACTTTACGCACCGCCGGTAGACCCGCAGCTTTTCTGCCATGTGGAAACGCGCCAGCCGCTCGATGTCATTGTGCCCCCCAAACATCCTCTCATTGAGCTGAATCGTCCCGTGACGCTGCATGACTTTAAGGATTGGCCGCTGGCGTTGATGGACAACCCCTTCGGTATGCGGCAAATGGTCAATATGGTGGCTCACCAGGAGCGTATTCATCTTGAAGCGCGCCTACATACTAATTCTGTTTCGGTGTTAAAGAATTTCGTCCGCTCTGGCATCGGCATTACGTTTATGCCTGAGCTCACCGTAATGGATGAGATAGAGCGGGGTGAAATTTTTACGCTACCGATGCAGTACCCGGTGATGAGTGGTACACGCGCCCAAATTGTTAGTCTGAAAGGACAAGAACTCACTGTTGCCTCAACCACCTGCATCGATCATTTGCACAAAGGCATGCGTTTTTTTTCGGCCGATGCGCCACGACTGTTGCAATAAAAGCCACAGTTTAGGTATTGCATAGTCAACGCTTCAATACATAGTCTCCTAGTAGGCACTTCTTATAAATCTAATAACGCGCCTTTAGCGCCTTCTAGCTCACGACAATAAACCAGGAGACTTACGATGCTTGCTCAACCAATGTTTACACCTAAACGACTCATTTCAGCTTGCCTGATTAGCTGCGCTTTTATGGCAGGAAATACCCTTGCAGCCACCACGATTAATCTGAGCTACAACGGTGCGCCCGATCCCGAGAAGAATGCTGTCCATGTCTTTGCAGAGAATCTTAAAACGTTGGTAAACGAGAAGACCGACGGTGAGATCCAGCTTGAGCTCTACCCCAACAGTATGCTGGGCGAAGAGCAGGAGCGCATGGAACAGGCCATGAACACGCCGATGCTCAACGTGGCGTCGTTTGCGGGCGTGTCTCCTCTTGTTGATGAGATTTTCGTCAGCGCGATTCCGTTTCTATTCGACGACTTTGAGGCGGCACGTAGCTTCTTCGATGAAGGCGAATATTGGCAGGAAGTTGGGAATGCTCTGCAAGAGCGTGCCGGTATCGATATGCTGGCGGTTGTCGAAGAAGGGGGCTTCTTAGCGTTCACCAATAACGAAAGGCCGATCAGTCACCCTGACGACTTCGAAGGTCTGCGCTTCCGAGCCATGGATCCCAGTCAGGTAGCTCTCTACGAATCCTTCGGCGCCTCCGGCACGCCGATTCCCTGGACAGAAACCTACATGGCACTGCGCACAGGGGTGGCCGACGGCCAGATGAACCCGCCGATGTATATCATTCTGGGCAGTCTTTACGAAGTACAGGACTACCTGACCCTCGCCAATATCCAGTATTCCAACCAGTTCCTGGTAGGAAATAGCGAAATGATCGCTGGTTGGGATGATGAACTTCGTAGCGCCTTTCAGGAAGCCGTCGCCGAAGCTAATCACAATGCCCGTGAGCACAACGAGGAGCAGGTCGATTCACGTATCGCCTACCTGGAAGAACAAGGTATGGAAGTGATTCGCCCTTCTGAAGAGGAGCTCACCGCTTTCCGCGAAATTGGTCAGCCTGCTTATCTTGAATGGCTCGAAGAGCGTGATATCGAGCAACGCTGGATCGATATGGCGCTGGAAGATGCGGGTATGAGCGAACTGCTCGACTAACGGGCTTTTCAACACTGTTGCAACCACAGGGGCTGGTACCTTACTGGCCCTCTATTTTCTGTGCTTAATGTTCTAGCGCTTCATGGAAGGCTGCCATGTTTCATACGCTTAGATTCCGGCTACTGGCGATTAGCCGCCCAATTACTCTGACCCTGGCGGGTGCGCTGTTATCCCTCAACGTTGCGGCCATTCTATTTGGTGTGTTTTCCCGCTATATCGCCGGTGGTGCTCCCATTTGGACAGATGAGCTGTCACGTTTCTTAATTATCGCCACTGTAATGCTTGCGGCAGGGGCCGTCTGGTCGGAAGGAGGCCACATGCGCGTTGGCCTGTTGGAGAAACTACTGCCCGCCCCCTTCGCTCGTTTACTTAATGTGTACCAATGGCTGCTAACCCTTGTGATTGCAGCGGGGGGAGCATGGGTAAGCTATCGCTATGCGTTATCAGTCAGCATGTTTACCACGTCCGGGCTCGGCATTAGCCGCACGGTGCCACTCCTATCGCTACCCTTGGGCTTTTTGCTACTCGCTTGGCATGCGCTTCTCTATGGCCCCGCGCCGCTCAAGACCGTTGAGGACTCTGTATGAAAACCGTTGAGGACTCTTTATGATTGCGACGATGCTGGCGGTTTTCTTAGGCCATGTACTACTTGGGCTTCCTCTGTTCATCGCACTGCTTACCACCGCGATAGTGGGTTTTCTGTTTGTCGACCCCTCAATGATTCCGCGTATGCTGCCTCAGCAGTTCTTTAGCGGTATCAATGTGTTCTCCTTAATGGCTATCCCGCTGTTCATCTTCGCAGGCAACCTAATGAACGTCAGCGGCTTAACGGAGCGCTTGATGGGCTTTGCCCGCTTGATAGTAGGTCACCTGCGGGGTGGCATGGGCCACGTCAATGTGGTGTCGAGCGTTTTCTTCGCTGGCGTCAATGGCTCGGCGGTAGCCGACACCTCGGCACTGGGGTCGCTGTTAGTGCCCGCCATGGAGAAGGAGGGCTACTCACGGGCCTTTGCCGCTGGTTTAACTGCGGGCAGTTCGCTGATCGGCCCGATTATTCCCCCCAGTATCTTTATGATTCTTTATGCCTCACTGACGAATACGTCAGTCGGTGATCTATTTCTGGCGGGCGTTGTGCCAGGGCTACTGCTGGGTGTTGCCTTTATGGGCATGAACGCCTGGTATGCCTGGCGCCACCGGTTGCCCAAAAGTGGTCAATTGCCCTCGCTCAGCCAGCTTGCGATAGCCTTCGTAGCCGCCCTGCCTGCACTTATCGCCCCCTTCATTATCGTTGCGGGTATCGTGCTGGGCTTTGTTACGCCTACTGAGTCGGGCGCTTTGACAGCGCTGTACGTGGCCCTATGTGGTTTTGTGCTGGGAGGGTTGCGTTTCAAGGAGTGTTGGCAAGCCATCCTTGATACGGCACGCTTAACCTCAGCGATCTTTTTGATCATGGCAGCCTCGGCCACGATTAGCTGGCTGCTCTCCTATGCGCAAGTGCCCGCGCAATTTGTCTCACTGTTATCTCCTTACATAGATAACGCAGTACTGATTCTACTGTTACTGAGTGCCATTACCTTTATAACGGGGATGTTTATGGAGGAGGTATCGGCATTGATGCTACTGACGCCTATCTTTGCGCCGGTGGCCATGATGGCGGGTATCGACCCCATCCATCTAGGCGTCATCATCACGCTGAATATTACTATTGCGTTAATCACACCACCATTGGGGGCCTGTGTGTTCGTGGCCGCCGCGGTCAGTCGGCTAGAGATAGTGTCGCTGTTCAGAACCATTTGGCCCTTTGTGCTGACAGCAATTGCGGTGCTTATTCTATTAATCCTGTTTCCACCGCTGACACTGTGGCTACCGACTCAGTTTTGATAGCCAGTTTTGCTAATGCTCTTCTTGAAGAACACTCTGCTTGGATAACATGATGCCTTTAAACAAACTATTGAAGGCTTTGCCGCCGATACCCAGCCATCCAGCCCCTTGCTGGGAGCAGTTGCGCCGTGCGCCTATTGAAGATAACGGTGAACGCCTGGTACCGATGAGCCTCGCCCCGGCACCGGTCAGCGTGTTCCCCGCCTATGCTCGGCTGGGTATTCCGGGAGCGGTACCGGAGTGTTTCGTTCGTGAGGGAGTTTATCGGGCGCTACTCTCGGCAGCACGTAGCTTACCCGAGGGCATCGGGTTGATCGTACTGGATGGCTGGCGGCCATGGCGGGTGCAGCAGTACTTGTTTGATACTCTGCATGAAGCCATCCATCACCACCATCCAGATCTCAGCGAAGCTGAGCTATTGGAGCGCACACGGGAGTTTGTATCGGTACCCAGCCGCGACCCTTTAGCCCCCAGCCCGCACCTCACCGGCGGTGCCGTCGATGTCACACTTTGTGATGCCGATGGCCTGCCGCTGGATATGGGCACCCTGTTTGATGAAGCGATTCCCGCCTCGCATAGCGACTATTTCGAGCATCTAGAAATGCTTACCCCGCAACAGTACAAGGCGCGGGATAACCGCCGCTTGCTTTACCACACCATGAAACAGCAGGGCTTCACCAACCTGCCCAGCGAGTGGTGGCACTTCGATTACGGCGATCAATTATGGGCCTACTACGGGCAACATGATCATGCCCTTTACGGCCCAGCTGAGTTGGATACCATTGAGAACCGCTGGCGCAGGCAGTTGGGGTAATGGTTCGCTAGGGATATTCCTGGCGTGCGTGCAGAACGTTAACTATTTCAATACTGCCTGCCGCTAAGCGGTAAACCACGATGTAGTTAGGGTGCACTACGGCTTCTCGCGTACCGACAACGCGGCCTGGGCGGTAGAGGTAGGGATGCTGAGGTAGCGCTTCGGTCGCTTCTTCAATGGCTTGGTAAAGCGCCTCAGCGGCATACGGGTTACGTTGACTGAGGTAGTCAAGGATCGCCCACAACGATTCACGGGCCTGGGGGCGCCACTCAACTAGCAGCATCGCGACGCTTAGCGATCAGCTCACGCATTTCGCCCATCACGTCATCATGGGGGATTGAAGGCCGGGGATCATCCAAGCTGGCTTGTACCCGCTCACGAAACCAGCGCTGGTAGCTGTCGGCCTGCTCCTGTGTCTCAAATTCGCTGATAATCGGATCCAGTGGGGTGCTCATAAAGCGCCTCCTGCGTATGTTTGTGTCAGTCTAGTGCAATACAGCCCTCTCTGTCAGCCTAGGCGCTGCCCGTTAGCGATAGCCCGTTCGATTTCACTGGGATCAATGCTTTGATTCACACCAGCGGCGCTTCAAGTTCCAGGAAGCGCCGTACCCGGTCGGTTTTGGGGTTGACGAAAAATTCGCTGGGGTGGGATTTTTCGATAATGATGCCTTTGTCGAGAAACACCACCTGATCAGAAACGGCCCGGGCGAACTCCATCTCGTGGGTTACCAGCACCATGGTGTAGCCCTCTTTGGAGAGATCCTTGATGACCCCTAACACCTCGCCCACCAGTTCAGGGTCAAGGGCTGAAGTGGGCTCGTCAAACAACATCACATTGGGCTGCATGGCGAGCGCCCGGGCAATCGCGACCCGTTGTTTCTGCCCGCCCGAAAGGGTGTAGGGGTACTGCTCGCGTTTATCGGCCATCCCGACTTTCTCAAGTAGCGCCATAGCACGCTCCTCGGCCTCCTTCTTGCTTACCCCCTGCACATGAATAGGCGCTTCGGTGACATTGCGCAGCACGCTCAAGTGAGGCCAGAGGTTAAAGCCCTGAAACACCATGCCCAAGCGCGCACGCATGCCAGCAAGCTCGCGTCGCGACATGGGTTTGCCGGTGTCGTTGACGCCGATGCGGTCACCGTCGATACGAATGTCGCCGCGGTCGGGCTGTTCAAGCCAGTTAATGCAGCGTAGCAGGGTGGATTTACCCGACCCCGATGAGCCCAAAATACTCACCACTTCACCAGGCTGCACTTCAAGCGATACATCACGCAGCACCTCGGTGCCATCAAAGCTTTTGGAAAGTTTACGAATACTGACAGCGGCGGTCTCAGGCATTTTCAAATCCTCGCTTGGCGCCAAAACGGCCAATCATTTTGATAAACAGTTCTAAACCAATACTGATCAACCAGTAGAAGCCGATCACCACAATGAATGCTTCCATGGGAATGAAGTAGGTACTCGACAGGCTGCTCGCCGCCGCGGTGAGTTCGCGCACGGTGATAATCACCAGAAAGGCGGTGTCTTTGAGCAGGATGATCAGTTGATTGCCCAATAAGCCGCGGGTTTTTAATATCAGCTGCGGCAAGATGATGCGCATAAACATTTTAGGCTGCGAGAACCCTTGGGCGATGGCGGCTTCGACCTGCCCTTGGGCAAAAGTGGCGCGGCAGCCACGCAGAATTTCGGCAAAATAAGCGCCGTGGTAAATCACCAGGGCAATAATCCCGGCCGTCCAGGCGCTCATACGAATGCCTGCACTGGGTAAACCGTAATAGAGCAAATACGCCAATATCAAAAACGGCAGCATGCGCATGCCATCGATAAAAATTCGCAGCGGAATCTTCAACCGTGGGCGAGAGCCTTCCAACAAAAACACCATACCGCTGCCCATTAAAAAAGCTAACACGGCGGATAAACCAAACAGTTTTAAGGTGTTGTAAAAACCACTTAAAAACACATCGTAAGACGACCAAAGAATGTCCCAATTGCTCATAGAGGTTCCCCCATAATGGCCACGTTAAACGGCCAGTCGGCTGGCCTTGCGCTCAGCCACACGTTGAAACCACACCAACAAACTGATGATCAGCATATACAGCGCCGCAGCCGCTAAAATGGGTGGCAATGGGTCGTAGGTAACCGCTGAGATACGGTTGGTCACCCGGGTAAGGTCGACCACGCCGATGACGGCAATGGCGGGACTGCCTTTAATCAGAAACGACATCTCATTGACCAAGCCCGGCAGACTGGTAATGGTAATTTGCGGCAGCATAATGCGGCGAAAATAGACCCATGGGGTCATGCCAATCGCCAGCGCGGCTTCACGCTGATCTTTGGAGAAGTTGTTAAACGCAGAGCGCCAAATTTCGGCGTTAAAGGCAGTGGTATTGAGCGTTAGCGCAATGATACCGGCCACATTGCGGTTGAGGTTAACGCCCATGGTCGGTGCGGTTAAAAAGATAAACAACACCAGCGTTACCAGCGGCGTTGCCCGCGCCAGGCTAATATAAACCCCTAGCACTTGATGCAGAACGGGAATTTTTGCCACTCGAAGCAACGCAATCAACAGCCCCATCACCACACCGATGGCAATGGAGATGCCGGAGATCCACAGCGTTGTCCAGGCACCCTGAATGAGAAGTCCCCATGCGCTACTGTCCATGCCCACTCACCCCCTGATTCGCTTGATTGGATAAGCCGCCCGGCTGGATGCGCACAGGCGGCTGGCGAAGGTGATGGCTTACATACCGGCCATTTCGTGGAACTCTTCTACGGAGGTGATCGGTGTTGTCGGCAGGTCGTCAAAGGACTCGCCAAACCATTTTTCCTGTAGCTCGGCCAAGCGGCCGGAATCGCGCAGGTGGCTCATAAAATCGGTGATATAGGCCAACAGTTCGGGACTATCTTTACGCATCGGCCAAGCCACATAGCCCGGGCCGGAGACGGCCTGGCCCGCTTCGAATACGTCTGGTCGCTCACTGATCAGGTCATTCACCGGCACGATGGAGTTGATAACGTAGTCAACACGGCCATTGGCGAGATCAGCGTAGATTTCTGGATAGGCTTCATACTGCATGACCTCGCCCAGTTCGCCACCGCTCTCTTCCAGCATGACTTCCAGCTCTGGCAGGCGCGACAGCAGTGCACTGCCCGCTTGAACGCCCAGCGTCATACCGCTTAAATCTGCAACGCTATTGATACGGTCATCACCCGCCCGCTTGATATAAAAGTGCTGGGCGGAGGCGAAAGGCGGTGCATAGTTGAACACCCGCAGCCGCTCATCGGTCACCGAAGCGCCAGTCAGTGCCATGTCGTACTGGCCCGACGACACCGACGCCAGCAGCCCTGTCCAGGGCAAAATATCCTGGCGGATTTCGAAGTCAGCGTACTCCTCCAGTTCAATCAAAATGTCTTTGATAAAGCCGTCCGGGTCGCTGCCACTCATAAAGTTAAACGGTGCGTAATTATCTTCGGTAGCCACGGTCATGTAGCCACGGCTCTCGATTTCTTCTAAATCTGCGGCTGCCGTAGTGAATGACATCCCTAAAGTAAGAACACCAACGCTTAGTGCGGTAGTTAAAGCAGCTATTTTTTTCATCTTTTTATATCCCTAGAGTGAACAATCATCGCTAACCAAACGGTTACAAGTTGGAAGTAACTTCACCCTAGTTTTTTATCCTCCTCCCGATTAGAGCCAGTTGGCTTAAATTAAAAGGACAGCTGGGCACCCTAAAACTGGCATGAAAGATGCTTGGCTTAAAGAGAGGGGGATAATCTAAAGAGGAGGAGTGCATGACTACGCTGTGTCTTGAGGTCGACCCTAACGCTGCCCCTTGCCTGCAAGAACAGCTGCGTAAAACGCTGTTAGAAGCCATTCGCACGGGCAGCTTACCCACCGAGGACGCGCTCCCCTCCTGCCGCAAGCTTTCCCAACAGCTGGGTATTTCGCGTAATACGGTAGCGATTGTTTACGAAAAGCTGGTCGAAGATGGCTATCTGGTTAGTCGCCCACGTAGCGGTTATTACTTACACCCTGATTATAATGAGCCTCAATCAGGACTAAATGCCTCTTTAACCGCAATGACGGAGAGCAGTAGCGCCTCAACCACTGCACCAAACTGGCACAAACGTATTTCCCAGCGCCCTACTAACTACCAAGGTATTCTCAAACCCGGCAATTGGTCGGAATATGCCTATCCGTTTATTTATGGCCAGTTAGATACGCGTCTGTTCCCGCTTGCCCAATGGCGCGATGTGTCCCGGCGTTTATTAAGCTCCCAGCGCGATAAACCGTGGCTGCGCGACCGCATTGATCAGGATGACCCTTTACTCATTGAGCAACTGCGTAAGCGTATTTTGCCGCGTCGAGGTATTTTTGCCCGACCGGAAGAGATACTGATCACCATGGGAACGCAAAATGCGCTCTATTTGATTGCGCAACTGCTTTGCCATCGGGGAACGAGCGTGGCCCTGGAGTCACCGGGTTACCGCGAGGCGATGAATGTATTTGCCCAGCGCGGCGCTAGCCTGCAGTTCCAAACCGTGGATGCAGACGGCATGTGCCTTGAGGGCTCTCAGCAGTGTGACTATCTGTATGTGATGCCCAGCCATCAGGTTCCCACGGGCGTGACCATGAGCCGTGAGAGACGCGAGGCGCTATTGGCCCAACTCCCCTACCGCGACCAAATCGTGATTGAGGATGACTACGACGCCGAGATTCACGGCGACCAGTTTGCGCTGCCCGCGCTTAAAGCCAGTGCCCAGAGTGCGCGGATTATCTATATGGGAAGCTTATCCAAAGCACTCTCACCTGGGCTGCGTATGGGTTACGTGGTCGCGGATGCAGAGTTGATTGACGAACTACGCGCACTGCGCCGCATGATGTACCGCCACCCACCTGCGGCGTTGCAGCATCAACTGGCGCAGTTTATTTCCCAAGGCTATTACGAGCGCTATCTCAAGCTGCATGTGGAAGAGATCGATCAGCGCCGCGATGCCATGCGCCTCGCCATTGAACAGGCCTTGCCTGGCTGCCGAAGCCATAGCAGCAATCGCTCCAGCGCCTTCTGGCTGGAAGCAGACGCCAGCATCGATACCCAGCGGTTGGCCTGGCATGCCGCTCAACGTGGTGTGTTGATTGAACCCGGCTTTCAACACTTCTTCGATGCCGCCCCGCCGCGGCGCTTTTTCCGCTTGGGGTTTGGCGCTATCGAACGGGAGCGTATTGACCCAGGCATACAGCGCCTGGGCCTCGCCTACGATAACGCTTTAAGTACTTAAGTAACTTATTAGCAGTTAGGTAACGCGTAACCTTCAAACACGCGTTCAAGAATTGCTAACCCCTCTTCCACCTCGGCCGCCGACACAATGCATGGCGGCACGACATGAATGCGGTTCTCGACGGTAAACACCAGCAAGCCCTGCTCCATCAATTGCTGCTTGAGCCTCAGCACTTCAGCCCCGGGCAGCGGCGTTTTGCGTACCGGGTCGCTGACCAGTTCCAGAGCGTGAAAAACGCCCAAGCCACGCCAGTCGCCGATCACCGCATGGCGCTCGGCAAGCTGCTGCAATCCTTCTGCTAACAAGCCGTTACCGATACTATCGGCATTTTCGACGATGCCCTCTTCGTCCATGGCGTCCAGGGTCGCGACTATCGCCGCCATGGCCAAGGGGTGGCCGGAATAGGTTAGACCGCCGACAAAAAAGTGATCATCGAAGTAGTGTGAAATAGATTCTGAAATAATCACCCCACCGGCAGGTACGTAGCCGGAGTTGACCCCTTTGGCGAACACAATCAAATCCGGCGCCATGTCGTAATGCTCAAAGGCAAACCAACGGCCCGTTCGGCCAAAACCAGCCATCACTTCATCGAGAATCAGCACGATACCGAACTCGTCGGCAAGTTGCCTAACGCCCTGCAGGTAGGCCTTGGGCGGTAATAGCACCCCTGCGGTACCGGGAATGGTTTCGAGCAGAATGGCGGCGACGGCGTTGGCACCTTCGCACTCAATCACCCGGCGTAGATGGGTTAACGCCCGCTCACACTCTTCATCTTCATCCCGCGCCCAGAACTCGCTGCGATAAAGGTAGGGGTTGAAGAAGTGGACGTGCCCGCTGGCATACTCGTTAGGTACGCGCCGCCAGTCACCGGTGGCGGCAATCGCTGAACCGGTGTTGCCGTGATAGGAACGGTAGGCGGAGAGTATTTTGCTTCGCCCGGTATACAGCCGAGCCATGCGAATGGCGTTTTCATTGGCATCCGCACCTGCATTGGTAAAAAACACCTTGCTAAAGCCTGCGGGGGCTTTGGCGATGATGCGCTTAGCCGCCTCCCCGCGGGCTAAATTGGCATGGGCCGGCGCGATGGTGCACAGGCTTGCCGCCTGGGCCTGAATCGCACTCACCACTTTAGGATGCTGATGGCCGATGTTGGTATTAACCAGCTGGCTACTAAAATCCAAATACGAATGTCCCGCATAGTCCCAAACGCGGCAACCTTCAGCGCCCGCGATAACCATGGGATCTAAACTGCCTTGCTGGGCCCAAGAATGGAACACATACTGGCGATCCAAGCCGTGTACATAGCGGTTATCCACATCTTGGGTGGGTGGATAAGAAGCAGCAATAGTGGCATTCATGGCAGGCACCCTGTTTAATCCATTAGCAAATAGTGTGCTTGCCAGCCTAGTGAGTTTGATCCTTGAGGCTGTAGGGCCAGTCGCAACGCATCAACGGGACAGACAATGTCACATCGGCTGTTGTTAACTGGCCCTAATGGCTTGGGCCAACGTTGCTTACAGTGAAACAATCATGGGCAATGTCGCCCTATTAAGCATTAACTAACATGGAGATAGTGCAATGCCTAGCGTACTTATCACGGGAGCTACTTCGGGGTTTGGTAAAGCGGCAGCGCAGCGCTTTGCCAAAGCAGGTTGGTCGTTAATTCTAACGGGCCGTCGTGAAGAGCGCCTAAAAGCACTAGAGGAAGAGCTTTCCAAACAAGTGCCTGTGCTAACGCTGGCGCTTGATGTACGCGATAGCGAAGCAGTCACAAGTGCTATCAGCAACCTGCCAGAAGAATTTTTACCGCTGACTTGCTTGATCAACAATGCGGGCTTAGCCCTGGCGCCGGAACCGGCACAAAAGGTGGCGCTGGAAGATTGGCACACCATGATCGATACCAATATCACGGGCTTGGTCAACGTGACTCACGCGGCGCTGCCACTGCTACTTAAAACCGGCAAAGGAGCGAGTATTCTTAATCTTGGCTCGGTGGCGGGGCAGTGGCCGTACCCGGGCGGGCATGTGTATGGCGCCTCCAAAGCCTTTGTGCAGCAATTCAGCTATAACCTACGCTGCGACCTGTTAGGTACCGGTGTGCGCGTCACCGATCTTGCACCCGGCATGGCGGAAACCGAGTTCACACTGGTTAGAACCAAAGGCAACCAGGCCGCCTCTGATGCGCTTTACCGCGGCACCACGCCACTCCAGGCGGAAGATATTGCCGAGCAACTTTACTACTTGGCGACCCTGCCCGACCATATCAACATCAACCGTTTAGAAATTATGACCGTTCGTCAGGCGTGGTCACCGTTCGCCATTGATCGCGACCAAGATTAAGCTTGCTTAACAGAGGGTAATAAACCACCCGTTGAAACTTGATCGCGCCCTTCCTCTTTCGCGAGGTAAAGGGCGTTATCCACTCGCTTCATGACGTTTTTAATCGATTCTTGCGAATAAACCTCCACAACACCAAAACTGGCCGTAACACCGCCTTGAATAGGAAAATCGGTATGTTTAATGGCGGCACGCACTTTTTCTGCTAGCCGCACTGCCTGCTCAAGGGAGGTTTCAGGGGCTAGTAACATAAACTCTTCACCCCCCCAGCGTGCGCAACAATCCGCTTTACGTAGATTGCGCTTAAGCAAATGGGCAAGCTCGACCAGCACTTGGTCACCGACATCGTGGCCATAGCTATCGTTAATGTTTTTAAAGAAATCGATATCCAGCATGATTAAAGCGAGTGGTCGAGCGTAGCGGGATTGGCGGTTGACTTCGCTTTTCAGTACCGCATCAAACTGAGACCTGTTAACTAGCCCCGTTAACATATCGGTGGTTGCTAGCCGTTCAAGCTGCGCCTCTTTCTCCATCTGCTTGGTCACATCGCGCTGGGTTAACACTAGTGTAATGCTGTCATTATGACGCACGCCCATCGCCGTGATTCGCCATTCAACATATCGACGCGACCCATCGTGACGGCGGTTTACCTCCAGCCCACCAATGCCTTCGAAAAAAGTTTCCGCATTATTGAGTAAGGGATTCAACGCATCGTGCAGTTGGTCAAAAATTTGCCGGTTGGCTGCCTCTTGCTGAACGATAATGGGCGACGCACCCAGCCAGTCTTCACGACTGCCACCCCATAACCGCTGATAATCCGTATTGACGTCGACAATATGAGCCCCAGGTGAGCTTCCTTGAACGCTAAGAATTGCCACCGCATGGCCTGGCTCCTCACCATCGGCGTCCTGCCCCGGTCTCGCATAGTGCTGAAACATGCTATTTACTCATCCTTGTAAAATAGTCGTGATGTCATGGTGTTAAACGTCAGCAGATCTCGATATCCACAGCCGATAAAGCGCTGGCGTAAAGAAGAACGATACTAGCGTCGCTAAGAGTAGACCAAAACCAACCGTTTGCGCGAATGGTGGCCAAAGACCGCCGGAAGCCACCATTAGCGGTATTAAACCAGCAAAGGTAGTGATCGTGGTCGAAACGATATGTCGGCTGGTGGGGCCACTGATCACCGCCAGCATGGCGTCAATGTCGCCTCGGCGGGCGGCTTCATCGTCATCCAAGGCGGCAATAATGATAATGGTGGCATTAATCGCTACCCCCACCAAGCCCATAATACCAACGATAATCACAAAGCCAAACGCATGCCCGCTGAGTAGCAGCGCGACAATGCCCATCCCCATTGCCTGGGCTCCGGCTATAAAGACGATGGCGGCCCGCCGGAAGGAGTTAAAGGCCAACACCACGGTGGCTACCATGGCGATGACTAGCAACACCACCGAAGCAAGCAGCTGGCCCACGGCTTCATCACGCTCGGCAGCTTCACCACCGGTTTCAATACGGTAGCCCCGTGGCAATTGAAACGCCCCCGAGTCCAACGCCGCCTGAAGCTTGCCATCTAGTTGAGCCATAGAGACCGCTGGCAAAGCGTCAGCCACCAGGTACCCTTGCACCAACTGAACCCGTTCCGCGTTACGGCGGGTAATCACACTCCAGGCAGGCATGAGCGACACCTCCGCCACCGCCGCCAGTGGCAGGCCCTCCGCTAATTGGTCGCTGACCAAGCGCAGCGCCGCCAACTGCTCGGCGTTAGTGCGCCACTCATCGGCGTAGCGTACCCGCACCGGCAGTTGCTGAGTATCCTCCAGCAGCATGCCTGCCGATTGTCCCGAGAGCGCGGCACCCACTTGTTCCGCTAACCGCTGCGGCGTCAGCCCAACATCACTCAATGCAGTATGGTCGATATCCAGGGTTAACCTGGGCAAATCACGCTGCATGCCCGCCCGCACATGGGTGACTTGCGGCAGTTCGTGCATGAGCCCCGCCAACTCAAGCCCCAGCGATGACAGCACCGCTAGATCATCGCCATAGACACGAAGTTCAATTGGGGCTTTAAACGGGGGCCCCTGTTCATACTTGCGCACTACGCTTTGTGCCTGGGGGAACCGCTGATCAAGCGCCTGCTGCAGGGCGGGTACTCGTTGATTAGTGGCCTGCAAAGATGTTGTGTCTACTACCAGGTGCAAAAACGCCGGGTTGTTATCCTCATTGGTAAGCACGTTGTAGTACATCATCGGCGCGCTTTCACCGACAAACGCCGAGACGCGGGTGATGCCCGGCAGCTCACGAATCATCGCCTCGACCTCATGGGCCAGGGCTTCGCTGTTGGCCATACTGCTGGCAGGAGGCAAGCGCACCTCTATATGAAACTGATCGCGGTCTGCGGGTGGGAAAAACGCCACGTCCAGTGTAGGCATCAGCGCCATGCCACCCACCGGCACGCACAAGGTAATGATCATCGCGGCCCAAGGATGACGCAGCGCGCTACGTACCGTTCGGCGAAAACCGCGCTTAACCCTATAGCTGATGCCGCTTTCGGTTGGCGCTGGAGGTTTGTCAGCAACCTTGGCTAACAGCATGGGTGACAGTGCTGGCACCAGCAGCAACGAGACCAGATAAGAGCTTACCAGCGCAACCATCACCGCCATGGCCAAGGGGCCTACGAACTCCCCCGCAGGGCCTGGCATCAACACAATCGGCATAAACGCCAGAATGGTGGTTAAGGTACTGGCCAGCAGCGGCACGGCTAAGTGGCGCAGTGTGTCCCGGGTAGCGGCCAGCGCTGAATCGCCTTTCAAAAAACGCTCGCGCAGGGCGTTGGTCATCACAATGGCGTTATCGACCATCAACCCCAGGGCCACAATAATGCCGGTAATGCTCATCTGGTGGATATCGATACCCAGCGGTTTGAAGAACGCCAGGGTCAGCAGAGCCGTGGCGGGAATCGCCAGTCCCACTGTCACCGCCGAGCGCCAGCCCATGGTAAGGAACAAGATCGCCACCACCAGCACCAGCCCTATCAATAGGCTAACTGCCACGTCACTCAAACGCTGATTGGTGTAACTGGCTTGCTCGAAGACTTCTTCAACCGCGATACCAATCGGTAGCTCGTCGGCAAACGCCGACAACTGCTGCTGGGCTTGTTCCACCCAGCGATCAATTCGCTGGCCGGGCGCCATACGTGCGCCGACAAACACCGCACGCTCGCCGTTTAGCAGTGCCACCGCAGCTGGGGGGTCTTGTACGCCGCGGCGTAGTTCAGCCAACTCGCCAAGCCTGACGGTTTGCCCCTGGCGAGTCGCCACTTCTATATCGCGCAGCCTATCAAGCGCATCGAACTCACCGCTTAGCCCCACCGTTAGCCGGTGGCCGTCGGTAACCACTTCACCAGCGGTACGCCGACCGTCGCTTGCCTCAATGGTGGCTGCTAACTGCCCAACCGAGAGCCCCAAGGCGTTCAGCTCAAGCGGGTTAACGCTCACCTCTACCTGCTCCCCCGCCACGCCGAAACGGTGGGTATACTCCGTGCCAGGGACGTTTCGAAACGCTGCTTCCAAACGCTCGGCGTAGCGCTCCATCAGTTGGGGATTGGGTGGGGCGTCCAATGTCCAGCGCAGCGCGGCCACGATGCTAAACGCGTAGCCCCGGTCATCCAGTAGCTCTGGCGTTTGCACGCCATCAGGCAGTGTAGGCGCAACGTCGGCCAGCTTGTCACGCACGCGACTCCACACCGGCGTTACGTTAGTCACCGCGTCCTCGAGCTCAAGGCTAATCACCGCAATGCCTTGGCGTGAGGTGGATTCCAGCACGTTAATTTCGGCGATGGTGCGTAGCTCATCCTCAATGGGGCGCGCCACCAAGGCTTCGACCTGTTCTGGGGTGGCACCCGGAAAAGTCGCTAATACGGTCGCCATGCGCGCTACCAAGTGAGGATCCTCCGCACGTGGCAAGGTTTGAATGGCCGACAGCCCGGCGACCACAAGAAGGCCCAGCGCGAGCGCTAACAGTCGTCGGTTAAATAACCACTCAAGGCGCTTCATTGGCCACTTCCTCGCTCAACGTGACCTGCTGCCCTGGGGTAATCCGGTGGGTGCCGCTGGTAATCAGCCGCATACCCGGCGCTAGCGTACCGCGCACAAAGGCTTGCTCGCCTTCGCTGTGCAGCAGTTCCACGCTGGCCTGGGCCACACGGTAGTGATCATTTTCTAGCGGCTCGGCCACCAATACGTTCCATAGGCCGCGTTCAGCGGCTTGCAGGGAATCCAAAGGCACCCAGTAGCCGCTTGCGGGCTCGGTGATCGTGTAGCGCAGTTCTGCCAAATCGCCGGGCACGGCGCTGCCGGGCTCACCCAGCGATACCACCAGCGTCTGGGTACGGCTGTCGCTGTCAACCTGGGGCAGCCGGGCACGCACCTCTGCGTGGATCGACTCGCCATTGACACTCAGTTCAACGGCCTCGCCTGGGGTAAACGTGGCAGCTAGCGCGGCAGGTAGGCCAAGATGCGCTTCTAACTGCTCGATATCGATAAGATCGAAAGCCGACGTGCCGCTACTCACCAGACTGCCGACACTGACATGGCGCTCGATCACCCGTCCGGTAAAGGGCGCTTGTAATGTGCTGTCATCTAAATCGGCGGTCAGGCTATCGCGCTCGGCAGCCAGCGCCGCAAGTTGAGCCTGAAGGGTTAGCCGATCGGTACGGGCCTGATCCAGTGCGGTACGGCTGGCAAAGTTATTCTGGTTTAGCTGCGCCTCACGCTCCTCCTGTCGCTGGGCAAGGGCGAGGCTGGCACGGGCTTCTTCACTGCGCGCGGCGACCTCCGCCAAGCGGCTCTCTAATCGGCGGGTATCCAGCGTGGCCAGCACATCCCCTTGCTCAACCGCATCGCCTCTGTCGGCGGACACAGCAGTGACCCGCCCCGCGGGTTCGAACGCCAGTGATACTGACTGGCGCGCCACCACACGCCCGGTTAAGCGCACCTCCCGCTGCAGCTGTTCAGACTGTTCCAGGGCTTCGGTCGCCACCTGCAGTAGGGCGTTATCAGCGCCTTGCTGGCGGGCCTGCTGAGCACTGCTGCGCTGGCTGGTCAGGAAAAACACCGCCACCAGTGTGACACCTATCATCAGCAGCGCCGCCAACGTGCCGCGTAGTCGGTGGCGCCAAGAAGACGCTAATAACCTAACCATAATGGCCTCGAAATGGTTTATTCTTGAACGATACCGTCCACTATAATACCTGTACGCGTACGTTCAATATTTATTTACTCGATGGGCACGGATTGCACTGGATGACAGATTCTCAACATACATCGCCGGAACCAACACGCCGCGCTGGCCGACCTAAAGATATGGCTAAACGGAATGCCATGATGGATGCGGCGACAAGCCTGTTTTTTCGCCATGGCTTAGAGGGGGTAACGATGGAAGCCGTTGCCCGAGAAGCGGGGGTTTCCAAAGTCACCGTGTACGGCCATTTTGTAACCAAAGAGGCCCTGTTTGGCAGTGTGATCCGGCGTGAAACCACCATCATCCGCCGCGGGTTGGATAAACTGCCCGACACCCACAGGGCGGTGCGCCAATCGCTGATCGAGGTCGGTTTAAGCCTGGTGCGCTTTTTATTAGAGCCCCATGTGCTGGCGGTTGAACGGGTAATGACCGCCCAGGGCGAGCAGTACCCGGAGCTGCTACGGGCGTATTTCGAGGCAGGCCCCTGGGCCACTAAACAGTGGCTTCAGGAGAAATTGGAGGGGTTAGCCAACAGCGGGCACTTAACGCTTACCGCACCTCAATCTGCCGCCGACCAACTGTGCAGCATGTGGCAGGGCACGCTGGTCACAGAAGTCCGCATGGGCGTGCGTCCGCCGCCCAGCGATGAAGAGCTTCACCGCCAAATCAGCAGCGCCGTGGATGTGTTTTTGGCGGCGTATGGGAAACCCAGCCGAGATAACAACGGTTGAGCCATTCTCTATCTTAACGCCGCTCAAGCACACCGATTAGCGCGGGTATTGGAAGGCTTTGATCTTCAACCGATGTATACAGGTTGCGAACGGCTTCAGCGATACCTCCCTCTACGGCGAGATCTTCGGTCATCGTGTGGTAGTAACCCAGGTCTTTGCTGGCATTGGCAACGCTAAACTTAAAGCCTGAAGGATCGTTTTCAGCAATATAGGGACGCAGGCGTTCTAACACTACCCCTCCGCCGCCACCGGCCCCCAGCACTTCTAACAAGGCGGTATCGCTAATGCCTGCTTTGCGAGATGCCGCCGTGGCCTCGGCCAAGACCGCCGAAAACCCCAGCGAAACAAAGTTATGCAGCAGTTTTAGCGTGTGGCCCGCGCCCACATCGCCCGCATGGGCAATATTTTCGGCAAAGCCTTGTAGTAGCGGCAGCGTTTCATTAAACAGCGCCTTCGGTGCGCCGACGATCAAGTTGAGCCGCCCTTCCGCCGCTTCTTTGGGCGTGCGCGTCATGGCCGCGTCCATAAAGCGCCCGCCCGCTACGGTGACTCTGGTAGCCACTTTTTCAGTTGAGCTGGGCAATGCTGTAGAGCAGTCCACTACCACACCACCTGCCTTTAACCCTTCCAATACGCCGTTGGGTTCAAACAGCACGGCCTCTACCTGGGGTGAGCCGGTGACGCACAGAATCACCACCTCAGCGTTTTGCGCTACTTCTCGCCCCGAACTTAGCATGGTGGCACCGGCTTCCAGCAAGTCATCCACCGGCTGATTGCCTGGGTGCTCAAGAAAGCTGATCTGATGGCCTGCGCGGAGCAGACTGCTGGCAATCCCATGGCCCATTAGGCCCACACCGACGATGCCTACCTGGCGTGATGTTGTCATTGTTATCTCCTTACAAGTGAAGCACTCGTTAATGTTTAATCGCTACAGTTTTAATCCGTGTGTAGCTACGCAGCCCTTCAAAGCCCTTCTCACGACCATGACCGGAGCGGCCAACGCCACCGAAAGGTAACTCAACACCACCGGCGGCGCCGTAGTTGTTAATAAATACCTGGCCACTGCGAATACCTTTGGCTAGGCGTAGCTGACGCCCGCCATCCCGCGTCCAGACACCTGCACATAGACCAAAATCAGTGGCATTGGCGAGGGCAAGCGCTTCGGCCTCATCATCAAACACCTGCACTACTAGCACCGGACCAAATAGCTCTTCGCGCAGCACTTCATGGCCTTCAGGAATATCGATCAACAGCTGGGGCAACACAAAATGACCGCCCGCCGGTGCGCTTGGCGCTAACTGGCCTTTTGCCGCCACGCGGATACCATCGGCTTCGGCGGCCGTCAGGCGCGCTTCCAGCTTGGCTTTTTGACGCGCATTGATCAGCGGGCCACAGTCCGCATCCGCTTCCCCCGCATCACAGCGCAGAGCGGCGAAGCGCTCGCAAAGATTCGCTACCACGCTATCGGCGATGTCACGCTGAACCAGCAGGCGGCTGCCCGCTGAACAGGTCTGCCCGGCGTTCTGAATAATCCCACGCACCACCGCTGGCAGCGCAGCGTCGAGATCCGCATCGGCAAATACAAGCTGAGGCGATTTGCCTCCCAACTCCAACGTCACCGGCACATGGTGCTGCGCGGCGGCTTGGGCAACATGGGTGCCCGTTTCTGGCGAGCCGGTAAACGAGAGATGGTCAATGTTGGGATGGGCAGCAAGCGCGGCGCCTGCTTCATAGCCAAGCCCAGGCACCACATTAAGTGCCCCGGCAGGCAGGCCATGAGCCACGGCCAGCTCTGCCAAACGCAGCACGCTCAAACAGGCATCTTCGGCGGGTTTTAGCACGATGGTATTGCCTGCCGCTAATGCCGCTGCCACACAGCGGCCAAATATCTGGGAAGGATAATTCCAGGGAATAATTTGCGCGCATACGCCGTAGGGTTCGCGCAGTGTCATCACAGCGAAGTCGTTTTCGAAGGGAATGGTCTCACCGTGGAGCTTATCCGCCGCCCCGCCATAAAAGCGAAAATAGCGTGCGCAGGCGGCAATATCACCCTTGGCCTGGGTCATCGGCTTACCGGTATCACCACACTCAAGCTGTGCCAGCTGTTCGTGGTGCGCTTCGATCACATCGGCAAAGCGCAGCAGCCATTCGCTGCGCTGCCGGGCAGACCATCGGGCCCATTCACCTAACTGACCGGCAAATGCATGCCGTGCTGCCTTTACCGCGGCATCAACGTCTTCAGTCTGGCTGCGCGCAATACGCGCCAGGGGTTCTCCCGTGGCAGGCGCCTCTATCTGTAGGGTAGCGGCCGTTTCTAGCCACTCACCACCGATCAGTGCTTGCTGCGGTGGCAAGGCCATTGAATACGACATTTAACGCTCCTTTTATTGTCATTGTTGGGTTCACTTAACATAACGACTTTTCTAACCGTAGAAAGTATTCACCAGTCCCATGGAGATCCAAGGCATATAGGTAATCGCCATCAAACACGCGAGTACGACCAGCACAAAGCGCACCAACCATGGCAGCATTTGATCAATCGATATTTTGGCGACGGCACAGGCAGCAAACAGATTCACGCCCAGCGGCGGGGTAATCATGCCAAGCGCCAAGTTGACCACCATGACCAAGCCGAAGTGGACGGGGTGAATACCAAACTGAATGGCTATCGGCGTTAGGATCGGTGCCAGTACCAAAATAGCAGCAGACGTTTCTATAAACATACCGACGATCAGCAGCAACGCATTGACCACCAACAAAAACATCATGGGGTCATTGATAGTGTTGGTGACCAAGATGGCGATTTGCGCAGGCAGCCCTGTGCGGCTGAGCAGAAAGCTAAACAGCGAGGCGGCAGCAATAATCAACATAACGGCGGCAGTAGAAATCACGCTCTGGCGCAAAATCGGCCACATGTCATCCAGCTTCAGCTCGCGATAGTAGAAACCGCCCACAATCAGAGCAAAAAATACCGCCACAGCGGAAGCTTCGGTGGGGGTAAATATCCCGCCATAGATACCGCCGATAACCACCACAGGCATCAACATCGCCACCCAGGCACGCTTTACCGAGACCATAAAGCCGGTGCTGTCTTTGTAGTCGTCTTTGCCGTAGCCACGAACTTTGCAGAACAGATAGAGAAAGATAATCAGCGCGCTGCCAATCAATATGCCAGGGCCAATACCGGCGAGGAACAGCTGGCCGATGGAGGTATCGGTACTCACGCCATATAGGATCAGTGGAATCGACGGTGGAATAAGCACCCCAAGCTCAGCGGATGAGGCCTGAATGGAGGCCGCCAAGGGTTTGGGATAACCATGCTTCACCATGGCCGGAATCAAAATGGCGCCAATCGCAAAGGTAGTCGCCACGCTGGAACCAGACACCGCCGCAAACATCATGCAGGTCAGCACGCAGGACATAGCCAGCCCGCCCTGCACGCGCCCAACGATGGATTTTGCCAAGTCCACCAATCGCTGTGAGATTCCCCCGGCGGCCATCAGGTTGCCGGCCAGAATAAAAAATGGAATCGCCATCAGCGGAAATTTATCGATACCGATAAACATCTGCTGTGGCACCAACAGCAGCGGCAGGCGGGTAAAGAATTCGATGCCGATAATCGAGGCGAGAATAATCGAGATCGCAATCGGCACACCGAAGGTAAATAGAATGATCAGCGACAGGCCAATAACCATATTCATGGCTTCGCCCCTCCTTCAGAAAGCTGCCCATCCTGGGCTTCAGGCACTATTTCACTATTCTCCGGCCCCACTTTCTCCCGACCGCTAAGCTGCGCCAGTAATCGCGCAATCACCGCCACAATGGCAAAAAACGACCCTGTCGGTATCGCCGCATACGCCCATGCCATCGAAATATTCATCCCGGACATGGTTTGATTGCTCACACGCAGGGTCATTTGAATGCCGTAATGGATCAGTACGCCGAGAACCAGCAGGCTGCAGAGTACAATCGCTATTTCGAGTAGCGTTATAAAACGTGCTGGAACGACTTTATAAACGACCTCTACCGCCATCATATAGCCGCCTCGAAAGGTGGCAGCCGCCGCCATAAACACACACCAGATCATCGCCGCACGGGAAGCGACTTCCGTCCAGGTTGAGGGGGCGTTAAACACAAAGCGAGTGAGCACCTGATAAAAACTGAGCGTCACCGATATCGCCAGCATCGCCACGGCGATCAGCATCGCAAGCCGGGTTAACTGGTGCTCAAAACGAAGAAATACCGCTAGCATAAGAGATCACCATGCCAAAGCGGCCTCCGGCGCTTGCGGAGGCCGAGGTGGGAGAAGCGCTCGACAGTGTTAGTTACAGCTGCTGGCTTTTTCCTGAATGCGCTCGAGCATTTCCGTGCCGTACTCTGAAGTAAATATCTCGTAGGCAGGCTGAACCGCTGCCTGGAAAGGTGCGACATCAATATCGGTTTTTACCGTCATGCCGTTTTCTTCCAGCAGTGCTACGCCTTCTCGCTCCAAACGCGATACCTCTTCACGGGTCGCTTCTGCAGACGCTGCAGCGGCTTCCATAAACC
Organism: Halomonas sp. ISL-56; assembly: GCF_018612805.1. Taxonomy (NCBI): domain Bacteria; kingdom Pseudomonadati; phylum Pseudomonadota; class Gammaproteobacteria; order Oceanospirillales; family Halomonadaceae; genus Halomonas; species Halomonas sp. ISL-56. The sequence goes on from NZ_JAGGRO010000012.1 coordinate 233,208, forward strand.
AACCTCGCTCTTCATCGCTCAAGCCGTCCAGCAAAATGGGCGAGCCCAGCACGATAGCCGGGGAGTAGACATGCCCAGTGAGTGACAGGTAGTCCTGGACTTCCCAAAAGTTGGTGGCGACGATAACGGTGATCGGGTTTTCCTGGCCATCAACAGTGCCCTGTTGGAGCGCGGTAAACAGTTCAGGGAAGGCCATCGGCGTGGGTCGGGCACCCATCTGACGGAATGCCTCCTGATGCACCGCGTTCTCCATGGTACGCACGCGTAAACCTTCGGCATCGGCTGGCGTGGCGATTTCTCGCTGGCTATTGGTCAGGTGACGGAAGCCATTTTCTGTCCATGCCAAGCCCACTAGGTCGTGGTCACCCATTTTTTCCAGCAGCTCATCACCAAGTTCACTGTCGAGCACGCAGCGGGCCTGATCGTAGTTTTCAAACAGGAAAGGCAGGTCGAGTACATAGGTTTCAGGAACGAAGTTGCCCAGCGGGCCCGTCGAGGTAATCACCACGTCGACAGTGCCTATTTGCAAACCTTCGATCATTTCCCGCTCGCCACCGAGTGAACCCGAGGTGTGTTCCGTCACGGTAAACTCGCCGTCGGACAGGCGTTCCAGCGTTGCCTTAAACGCATCTGCGCCTACCGAGTAGTGAGAGGTGGAAGAGAGCGTGTGGCCCAGGTTCACCTCCGTAGCGGCGTGGGCTTGCAGTGCAATACCGGCAGTGGCGATAGTGCTAATCGCCGCTACCAGCGCCTGGCGTGTCAATGTCGGTGTAACGTGTTGCTTAGTCATTGTAGTGCCCTCTTTGTGTTGTTGTGAGGGTGGTCGTTGGGGCAACTTACCCATCTGTAGAGGTCGCCCAGGCAGTTTCCTAGCGCGAACGATAGGACGGAAAGTCACGATGATTCAGAAACGAACGCATCGATAATCTGCTTAAAGTTGTCGTCACCCACAAAGCCAAGCTGCTTGGCTTTTGCGGTTTCAAATTGAGCAGGCCAGCTAGCCACAATGGCTTCGATGCGTGGATCGGACTCATGGCGCACCCGCGCAAGCGCTTTCTCTCCCGCAGCTTCGCGCAGCGCTTCTAGCATGTCAGCTACCGTGACGGTAATCCCCGGCAGCATAAAGGCTCGAAAAGGTGCCAATGCCTCACTTGGCACTTCCGCGCCATGGATCAGCGCATCCACCACTTTACCCGGCGACATCACAAACATCGGAAGCTCGACCGGCACCGGGCAAATCGCGTCTTCGCCATTTAACGGTTCACGCAAAATACTGGAAGCAAAGCTGGACGCAGCGGCGTTAGGTCGACCAGGGCGAATAACAATGGTCGGTAATCGCAGCACCAGGCCGTCTACCAATCCGCGGCGGCTGTAATCGTTAATAAGCAGCTCGCACATGGCCTTTTGGGCGCCATAAGAATTCTGTGGATGAAGCGCCGTCATATCATCCAGCACCTCCGGCAACTCGCCACCGTAAGCCGCCACCGAGCTGGCCATAATCAAACGGGTATCGGCCAGCCCATGCTCCCGGCAGCCTTCCAGCAGCGCCCGAGTGGCATCGAAGTTAACTCGCATGCCAAGATCCAAATCGGCTTCTGCTGCTGAGCTAACCACTGCAGCTAAGTGATAAATAACGTCAGGCCGTTGATCGAGCACGCTATCAAGTGCGCCTGGCGCGGTAATATCTAGCGCCAGCGCTGATACGAGGACGTTTCCAGCCTCTGGTAACGGCGCCTCCACCTGGTCAATCAGCGTTAACTGTGTAATCGGCTGCTGACGGAGCTCGCCACGTGCGAGTAGCTGTTGGACTAGCCGCTGACCGAGAAATCCAGCCGCGCCGGTAATCGCTATATGCATCTTTTGCTCCTATGGCGTGTTGTTATTGTCATTTTCTCGTGGCCAATCAGTGAGTGGTTAGCCCCCAGGCTGTGCCCCAGCCCAAACCGGTTCGAGTATCTGCCCTGGGACGATACTCACAGCCGATCCAGCCGCTATACCCCAGTGCGCTTAAGCGCTCGAAAATGGCGGGGTAATGCACCTCGCCTACATTGGGCTCGTGGCGCTCAGGCACGCCCGCGATTTGAATATGACCGATGGCACTGAACTGGCGCTCCAGATGACGAATCAAGTCGCCGTCCATAATTTGGCAGTGGTAGAGATCAAATTGGAGCTTCAGGTTTTCTGCGCCGACCTCTTCCAGCACCGCCATGGCTTGCGCTTGGCGCGAAAGGAAAAAGCCGGGCATATCGCGGGTATTGATCGGCTCAATCAAGATATCTCGGCCGACTTTCGCCGCCTCGCTCGCCGCAAACCGGAGATTGCGGATGTAGGTCGCAAGGTGCTCAGCCTGGGTCGCTGCATCAGCGCCTTCCGGGAGCAGCCCCGCCATGGCATGCACGCGTGGGCAGCTTAGAGCTTCGGCATAACGCAGCGCTTCAACCACAGAGTCACGAAATTCCCCTTCTCGGCCTGGCAGGCTCGCTAAGCCTCGCTCACCCGCCTCCCAATCCCCCGGTGGTAGATTAAACAGTACCTGCTCCAACTGGGCGTCCTTCAAAGCATGCTGTAAATCGTCGGCCGTAAAGGCATAGGGAAACAGATACTCAACGCCTTTAAAGCCCGCATCAGCAGCAGCGGCAAAGCGGTCGATAAAATCATGCTCGTTAAACAGCATGCTAAGGTTGGCGGCTAATTTAATCATCGCGGTGCTCTTGTTATTGATGGCAATGTTATTAATTGAAAAGGTGATTAATCGCGTGGAAAACGCGCTTCCAGCTCAGAGACTTGCTCTGGCGTTAATCCACGAGGATTTTCCCCACGCAACAACAGGTAGAGCTTTGCGGTCTCTTCCAGTTCTTCAGTGGCATACACCGCCGCTTCAAGATTTTTACCAGCCACCACGGGGCCGTGGTTGGCCAACAGCACCGCGCTGTGTTTGCCCGCTAGGCCACGTACCGCATCGCCTAGTTTGGGGTCGCCGGGGATGTGATAGGGAATCAGCGGTAGCTTGCCCACCCGCATCACGTAGTAGGCGGTCAGAGGCGGAATACAGTCGCAAGGATCAACGCCTGGCAAACACGACACCGCTACCGAGTGGGTGGAGTGCAGGTGCACAATGGCCCCGGACTGTGGACGCTCTGCGTACATGGCCATATGCAAAAACTGCTCTTTGGTGGGCTTATCGCCGCTCAGCAGTTGGCCGTGTTGATCCAGATGGGAGATCCGCGCTGGATCCAGCCGGCCCAGACAGGCATTGGTAGGGGTCATCAGCCAGCCGCCATCTTCCAAGCGCACGCTGATATTGCCGCTGGAGCCCATAGTCAGGCCACGATCAAATAGCGACTTGCCCAGAGCGCTGATCTGTTCCCGCAAGCTGTTCTGGGAGTGGCGGTGCAAGTGGATACTCATGCCAGCACCTCAAACGCGCGGGTGAAGAAATCCACACCTCCAAAATTGCCGGACTTTAGCGCCAGCGATAGCGGCGTCTCACAGCCAGCCAACGGGGCTTGGGTCCAGGGCACACCGGGGTCGATCTGCTCACCAATGCGCAGGGTGCTAATACCCAGCGCCGACACCACCGCCCCGGAGGTTTCGCCCCCGGCTACCAGTAAGCGGCCAACGCCGTCCTTCACTAATGTCACTGCCAGTTGGCTCAATGCCGTTTCCACAAGATATCCCGCACGCTCTACGCCGAGAGAGGCTTGCGCGGCTTTCACCTTTTCTGGATCAGCTGAGGCATAAATCAATACCGGCGCGTGTTCAGATAGCCGCTGCCGAGCAAAGGCCAACGCCTGTTGTTGCTGTTGTTCGCCTTCCACCAGCGACAGTGGTTCAAGCGCAAAACCACCGTCAGGATGCTTGGCCAAAAAGTCCGCTACTTGAGCGAGGGTCGCCCGTGAGCAGCTACCGGAGAGCACCAGCGTACCACCCGAGCTGGGGGATAAACGCCCCGGCTCAGTGATCGCGTCCAACCAGCCCTGAGCACGGTACTGGGCGGGTAGCGCCTGCCCCAAGCCAGAACCGCCAGTGACCAAAGGCATCAACACCGTGGCTTCCGCCAGTACGTCCAAGTCCTGCTCATCCAAAGAGTCGCAGACCACATGGCGAACGCCCTGGCCAGCCAGCGTTGAAAAATGCGTACGGGTGGCGTCTGCACCTTGAGCGAGCAGCGCACGGTTGGCCAAACCCACTGAATACGGCGTTTGACGTGAAAGCACGCGTACCAAATCCGCATCCTGCATGGGATTAAGTGGGTGGTGCTGCATGCCACTGTCATTAAGCAAGCGGTCACCGACAAACAGATGGCCCTGATAGACCGTACGGCCATTCACCGGGAAGGCCGGCACCATCACGGTTTGTTGAGCGTTAAGGGCTTCCAATAGCGCATCCGCCACTGGGCCGATATTGCCCTGATCGGTGGAATCAAAGGTGGAGCAGTATTTAAAGAACAACTGCCTAGCGCCCTGTTCGCGCAGCCACGTGAGCGCCGCAAGGGAATCCGCCACGGCTTCGTCCACCGGGCAGGAGCGTGATTTAAGTGCCACCACTACCGCATCGATATCAGAGAGGTCGATCGCTTGCTGGGGCACGCCGATCACCTGCAGGCAGCGCATACCCCCACGCACCAGATTATTGGCAAGGTCTGTAGCGCCAGTAAAATCGTCGGCAATGGCACCTAGCACGATGCGTTTCTCAATGCCCATTTTCAGGCTCCCTGGTCATCGTTAGCGGCTTCCGGCAGAGGTATCCCTGATAGCCGCTGGTAAACCTTAATCACCGCCGAGTCATCTTCTCGACCAAAGCCTGCGCCACTCGCGGCGGTAAACTGCTGTAAAGCACTCGCAGCAACAGGTGTTGCCAGCGCCAGTTCGCGTCCGGTTTGATGAACGATATTGAGATCTTTAACGAAAATATCCACTGCGGAAAGCGGCGTGTAGTCGCCGCTCAGAATATGCGGTACGCGGTTCTCAAACATCCACGAATTGCCCGCGGAGTGAGTAATCACCTCGTAAATAACTTCGGGGTCGAGCCCCATACGAATGCCTAGCGCCATGGCTTCGGCAGCCGTAGCAATATGCACCCCGGCTAATAGTTGATTGACCAGCTTCATGCTAGAACCCACGCCGGGTGCATCACCAAGCTGGTAAACTTTAGCTGCCATGGCATCAAGCACTTCCTTAGCATAGGTGAACGCCTCTGCTGCGCCGGATGCCATCACCGATAGCTCGCCGCTTTTGGCTTTTGCCGCCCCGCCGCTAATCGGCGCATCCAGCATCATCAAACCTTTCGCCGCTAAGCGTTCGCCCAATTGCTTCGCCTGACTGGGTGCGACTGTTGCGCACTGCATAATCAGGCTGCCTGGGGCCAAGTGGCTCACCACGCCGTGCTCACCAAACAGTACTTGTTCTACCTGCAACCCATTAACAACAATCACCAATACAGCTTGGCAGTGGGCAAGCTCCGCCGGCGTTGCGACGCTCTTACCCCCAGCCGCCACAAAGGCATCTCGCGCGTCAGTGGAGATATCGCAGCCGGTGACATTAAGCCCTTGTCGGAGCAGGGCGGTAGCAGTGCCCATGCCCATGGCCCCCAGGCCAATGACGCCCACGTTTAATGTTTGTTTGTCGTGTTGACTCACCTGCCGACACCTCACTGTTGTTGTTTTGGCTGCTATCGTCGTGGAACTGTTCTGCTCTCTTGACCGATGCCACAAGGAAAATGGTAGCGCTATCATGATAGCGCTACCATTTGTTTTAGATTATTGTTTGCCTAACGACAAGCTGAATATCAGGGACGTGCGACCAATGTCTAAAGATTCGCCCATCGCTACCTCAGCCAAACACGCTAAGCAGCGCCGACGCTCAGACCAAGTCACACTCAGCCAAGTCGCTGAGGCCGCAGGGGTTTCACCAATAACCGCCTCGCGAGCACTGAACTACCCCGACAAAGTCAGCGATAGAGCACGCGACAGTGTGCTACAGGCAGTGGAAAGATTGGGCTACGTACCCAACTTAGTGGCCGGCAGCCTTGCCTCTTCTCGCTCGCGGCTGATTGCGGTGATTGTGCCGTCGCTGATCAACAGTGTGTTTGTGGAAGTGATCAAAGGCCTACAGGAGACACTGGAGGCTGAGGGCTATCAGATACTGCTGGGCAATACCGACTACGACTTGGATCGTGAGTATCAGTTGGTGCGCACGTTTTTAGGCTGGTCATGCTCTGCACTGGTCACCGCTGGGCTGCGCCATAACAAGGCCTGCCATACGCTACTGGCCAACTGGGATCACCCCATTATGGAGGTGATGGAATTGGGCAAAGGCATGGATCTCAACGTTGGGCTGGATCACGTGGCTGCAGGCCGCTGCATGACCAATCACCTTATCGACCAAGGCTACCGTCATATTGTTTACGTGGGGGCGCGGCTTGCCCACGATTACCGCGCGGGCATGCGCTATGAAGGGCATAAAGAGGTGCTGCAGGCCAACGGGATAGAAGCCCCTTTAGTTGAGCTGGATACCCTGGGCAGCCTGCAGGCAGGCGCGGAAGGGCTTACCCAAGTATTAGCTCAATACCCTCACACCCAAGCCATTCACTTTGCCAACGACGACTTGGCGGCAGGCGCCCTGCTGGCCGCTCAACGCCAAGGGCTCAATGTACCGAAAGATATCGCCATTGCAGGGTTTAACGGACTCCCCCTTGGTCAACATGTGACGCCGCAGCTCACTACTATTCTCTCCCCCAGAGAGGAGATGGGGCGCCTCGCTGCCAAAGAGCTCATCCGCCGATTAAGCGGTAAAAACGTCTATCGTCGCCAACACGATGTAGGTTTTACGCTGCAAACTGGCGGCAGCACTTAAGTTCTACCTGCTAACCAGGCGTCAAAGAAGGTCATAAACGCACGCGCTTTAGCGGTTACGTGTCGCCCTGGCGGATAGACCGCATAAACACCGCCTTCTGGCAGTGCCCATTCGTCAAGCACGCGTACTAAACGTCCGGCGGCTATCTCCGGCGCCGCGGTAATATCCGGCAATACTGAGAGACCACCGCCAGCGACCAGCAGCGCAACTAAACTCACCGTTGAGTTGGCTGCCAACCCCGCGCTCATTTGCACCTCATACCGCTTATCTCTTCGCTGGAAAGTCCAGGTTAACGGCGCTTTTAACGGCGTAAAGGCAATCCAATCGTACGCTTCCAGCGCCTCGGGGTGCGCGGGCGTACCATGGCGTTTCAGATAATCAGGCGCAGCCACCACATGCTGCTGAAAGACGCCTAGCCGACGGGCGCGTAGGGTGGAGTCTTTTAGCCAACCTAACCGAAATGCCAAATCGATTCCATCCTGCACCATATCGCTTATCTGGTCGCCGCTACGTAGTTGTATGTGTAGCGCCGAGTGCAAACGTCTAAACGCCACCACTGCTTCGCTCAACACCCCGGCGGCGTAATCTTCGGGGGCCGTGATACGCAGCTCGCCATGCAACTGTTGAGTGTCACTCACGGCACTGGCAAGTGCCCCCTGCAAATCGGTTAATAGCGGGTGGCATTGATGGTAGAGCGCCTCTCCGGCCTGGGTGAGCTGAACCCGCCGCGTGGTGCGAAGGAACAGGGTTACGCCCAGGCGCGTTTCCAACTGGCGAATTTGCAGGCTTACCCGGGTTTTCGTGCAGCCTAGCCGCTCCGCTGCCTTGGTAAAGCTGCCGGCTTCCACCAGGGCGACAAAGATCGGCAAACCGTTTAAATCGAACTCGCTGGCGGTGGTCATATAGCGCCCGATTGTTATGAAATCGACAACAGTAAATTACGTTAATGGCTATTTTTCAAATCAATAACGCGTACGACAATGCAGCGTCTACCCACTGAAGGAGTACTACGATGAAGATTGCACTGATTGGCGCTAGCGGATTTATTGGCTCCGCCCTGTTAACCGAGGCACTCTCCCGCGGCCATCACGTGACGGCGTTAGTCACTCGCCCTGAACGGGTGGCAGCACAGGAGAATGTCACTACCGTTAAAAGCGATGTGTTAAATACCGATGCACTTACCGAGCAGCTCCGCGGTTTTGAAGCTGTTATCAGCGCCTTTAGCGGCCATGCCCAGGAGGATGTTTACGACTACTATCTCAAAGGCTTTCATTCGATTTTGGCCGCCACCCAACACGCGTCTGTGCCTAGATTACTGGTAGTGGGTGGAGCAGCCACACTCGAAGTAGCGCCGGGTAAGCTTTTGTTAGATGCACCGGGGTTCCCAGCAGAGTACCGGGCTACAGCGGAAGGGGCGCAAACAGCCCTTGAAACACTGCGCGGGCAAACGGCTCAAGCGTGGACGTTTCTCTCCCCCGCCGCGGAGATTTTCCCCAGCGAGCGCACGGGCAACTTCCGGCTTGGTAGCGATACACTACTCACAGACAGCGAAGGCAATAGCCGTATTTCCGTACAGGATTACGCCATCGCCATGATGGATGAGTTGGAAAACTCACACCATCTCAATCAGCGTTTCTGCGTCGCTTATTGAGCGACCAGTAACCCTTCTCGATCCGACGATGTGTCGGGTCGACTGTTATAAGCCTACAACGCGTTCACATAAACTCAAACCTCCCGAAACGCCTCAACCACCCTCTCGGCCAACACCTCGCTGGCATCACCGCTGCCTGCACGCTTCACCAGCGCCACTTGATAATCACCTAGCGGGGGCAGTGACTCGTTATGAAGACGTTTGAGCGGTGGCCGAATCAAGCTTTTCGGAAAAGCCGTCACGGCCAAATCGGCCAGCATAGCCGCCTCCTGCCCGGCACAGTGGTCACAGGAGTAGGCGATTCGGTAAGCAATTCCCGCTTGATCAAGGGCATCGAGGGTAATTCGTCGCCACGCACACCCCTGTTGGGCCAGGGTAACCGGTAGTGGCGTGCGCTGCACCGCAACGCCATCCTCACGTCCCGCCCACACTAACGGTTCGCTGTGGACAATCTCCCCCCGCGCTGCCTGACCAGGCCCTCCAGCCATCACCAGAGCGAGATCTAGCTCGCCCTCATCCAGCCTGGCAAGCAAATCTTTGCTGCGCCCCACCTCGACATCGACCTGCACCGCCGGGTGCGAACGGGCAAACTGGGCGAGTACCGTGGGTAAAATACGCCCTACCACGTCATCCGTTATCCCCAACCCCACGCGCCCCTCTATGGTCGGCGCAAGAAACTGGGTCACGGCTTCGGCGTTGAGCTTAAGCAGCCGACGACCATAGCCCAGCAGCACTTCCCCCTCGGCAGTCAGGCGTACATGCCGCGCCTCGCGGACAAACAGCGTCTGGCCGAGGATCTCTTCCAGGCGTTTAATCTGCATGCTCAGGGCAGAAGGGGTGCGAAATAGCTGCTGGGCGGCGCGAGTAAAACTGCCGCTCTCCGCTATCGTTACAAACGTTCGCAGCACCTCGCTATCCAGTAGCGGCAAGGCGGCTCGGCTGGGAGCTATGGTAGAGAGTTGGTTCATCACGCCCACCTTTCAGAAAATCTTAACGCTAAGTGTAGATCTTTTCGTTTGATTGATCCAAGGCTAAGCACCAAGCTAATAACCAGAGGTCGCGACCCTCCTACTTATTAATCACAGCTCACACCTGCCCAGTCGGTGCATAGGCGCCGCTTACTGTGCAGCGGGGGTGACGATGGAGGTGCGCGATGAAGTGCGAAGACCCTACCCAACAGGCCCAACATGCCTGGGAGAAAGCCAGCCAACTGGCGCCACCGCCCAAGCCGCCACAATTGCATTTTTACATGCCTGCCATGCCGTCAATGAGACTGATTCGAGCGCTGGATATGGGCTGGTGGCATTACCGGCGGCGCTGGCTTTTCCGCCGCCATATAGTGCCGTTACTGGACTACGACGATCATGTTCTGTGCGATATTGGTCATTGCCGCGAAGATATTCTCTGGGCTAGCCAACTGCCCTTGAAGGTCGATGCCATTCAGGCGTTAGAAGCCCGGCAGAAAAAACGACAGGCTCAGCAAGCCTAAAATCAAAAAAGCTTCGAACCAGAGAGAGGTTCGAAGCTTTTAATAGCGCGCTTGTTATCACTCCAGCGCTTGGTGCCTGATTTTTAAACCCCTATAGGCCCACCATCACGCTTTTGAATCACCACGGTCGAGGCCCGGGGGCGGACCTGGCCGCTGGCGGCAACAGTGGCGTCTTGGATCAGCGCGCTTGCATCCGCGGGCCAATTGCTCGGATGCTGAATATTGATAAACAGCGCGGTTTTCTCCGGCGTGGTAAAAATACCGGTGACTTCGCAGCCGTTAGGCCCTACCGCAAAGCGCTTAAGCTGTTGCTGGTTACTGCTGTTAATGACCGGGCCGGTTCCCTGGATATCGTCTAACCCGTTGGGTACCACCGCGAGCAGTTGGTCGTTGGTGTACTCCGTAATGCCTTCATAGCCGTTATCGGTCTGAATCCACAGGATGCCTTGACCATCATCGCGCTCATCAAACCAGAGCCCATCAGGGCTGGCAAACTGGTTCATTTCGGTTAGACCCGAAAGGTTATCAGCATCGTCAGCCGCCGCACCAAATACAAACACTTCCCAGCGAAATGCATTCGGCAGGCGACTTTCACGCCAGCGAATAATGTGACCCGCGCCATTATTTTCCCGAGGGTTGGCGGCGTTAGTCGGGGCAGTGACATAGCCAACCCCCAACTGATCAATCTCGTCACCTTCGTTGGTAAAGGTCGGCGCTGCGGCCTCCTCACTACGCTGGGAATTGTTAGTCAGCGTTAGATAAACATCGCCAGTGGCCGTATCCACGGCGGCCCATTCGGGCCGATCCATCGGTGTTGCCCCCATCAGGTCTGCCGCATCGCAGGTATTGATAATCACACCGGCTAAATCGTTCTCTGCCAAGCCCAGCGCCGCTGCCAATGTACGGCCATCCTGGGTCTCGACGTCAGGCGTCAGCGGCAGCCACTCACCGCTGCCATCGGCGTGAAAACGGGCCACATAGAGCGCGCCGTTATCCATATATTTGTTGCCAATGGCGAGGCGGTCGTACGCCTCGCCCGGGCGGTTGGCATCAGCGGGATCCCAGACGGCATCAGAAACGTATTTATATACGTACTCGTTGCGGGCATCGTGGCCGGAATAGAAGACCACTGGCTGGCCAGCTTCCAATTTGCCTAACCAGCAGCCTTCATGGCGGAAACGGCCCAGAGCCGTGCGCTTAACTGCCCGGGCACCGCTATAAGGGTCGATTTCGACCTGGTAGCCGAAGGTGCGCGCTTCATTACGGTAGTCATCCTCGGCGCGCGCACCGCGTGGAGTGATATCAAAACGGGCAAACTCGTCGTTCTGTTCGGAAGCATCACCCGCCGACGTTTCCCAGGCGTAGCGGCCACGCTCAGTGGGAATGCCGATACGGGCGTCGTCCTGAAAGCGCTCGCCGGTGTGAACAAAGACGTTGGGCCAGTTCTCTTCGCAGGCAATGTAGGTACCCCAGGGCGTGACGCCGTGTCCGCAGTTATTGTTGGTGCCCCGGGTTTGAGTACCCGCTGGTGAAAAGCGCGTTTTAACATAGTCACTGCCCGCCACGGGGCCAGCCAGATCCATTTCCGTTGCGCTGGTAAAGCGGCGGTTATAGCGCGATCCCGGCACATGCGACCACTGCCCGTTGGCGTCTTTTTCGACCTCGACAAGGGTCACACCGTGAGCATTGATCTCGGTGCGTGACTCCTCCGCCGGGCGCTTACCTTCATCCGCGTTGGTGGGGCCGCCTTGGGGCGCCCAGAGCGCCGCCTGGTCGATATATTCATTGTTCAGCGCCAGGATGAAACGGCGCGTGGCGCTGTCGGTATCCAGCGGGAAGGCATCCATGCCATCGTGGTGCATACCCACGCTTTCCGCCTGACGCTCGGCGGTCATTGGCTGGTCAGATTGCCACGAATCACTTTGATTAAGCGGCGTGCCCCAGGGCACTAAGATCTGGGCAACATAGCCTTCCGGCACCACCACGGCATCGGTGAGTGACCCGTGAACCGCTTCAAACGCCAGTGTCAGAGGTGTTTTTTGTGCCCCGTTTGAAGCAAGCGCTTGAGCAGCACCGCCAAAACTAAGCATCGAGGCAGCCGCCATGCTCAAACCACCGCGCATCACATCGCGACGGGATACATGGCGCGCCAATACCTCAGCAAACGGCTGATTGCTGCTGTGGTTAAACAGGCGATGATCTTCGATCTCTTTACTCATTGTGGTCTCCCCCTGATCGTTTGTAAGTCAACGATTGAACGTTAGGAGACCCTAAAGAAGCTAAATGACAGCACGATGACGGCCTGCCTGCGTTTAGATGAAGAACGTGTGGCTATCCTCTCCTTCTACTCTCCAAACCCTATTGAGAGATACCGACAACTCTGCTAAATTAACGCTAATAGTTATCATTAACACAGGAGTTATTCTCTCATGCAGCTAGCCGACAAGGGCGCTCGCCGGGGGGATGCGTCGGAATCTGCACCCCGCGAAGTGGATAGCACTGAATTGCTGGGCAGCTCAGGCCAACTGGTGATTCACCATGAACAGCGCCGCTACGTGTTGCGCCGTACTAAAAGCGGCAAGTTAATTCTTAACGCCTAAAGCCCTTAACTTTTAAACCTCTGATTCGTTTAGAAATGTACCAAGTAAAGCCAGCCAGGTAGCCCATCGCACCCAGCCAGCGACCTCTTCCACTTACCCCTGTTGGAATTCTCTGGCTTATGAACCATACACGCGCTTTTGGTGGCCTCTTGTTAACGCTGTTCCCACTGCTCGCCGCCCAAGCAAATGACGCTGAACTTAACCCCGTCACGGTCACCGGCACGCGAGCGCCTACCGACCTTTCCCAGGCACCGCTGATTATCGATATCATCAATCGCGATGACGCCGTGCTGGCCACTGCCAGCCGGGTCGAAGACGTGCTTAGCCGCCAACCCGGCCTGCATGTCGCTGGGCAGGGCCGCCGCAATGGTCAAACACTCAGTATGCGCGGGTTTGGTAGCAAAGGCGTGCTGGTACGTCTGGATGGCGTTCGTCAGGAAATCTCCACTGGGCATATCGGCAACTTCTTCCTCGACCCAGGCTTGATTCAAGAAGTACAGATCGCCCGAGGTGCGCTCTCCAGCCTTTACGGCAGCAATGCCATGGGTGGGGTAGTCAGCTTCACCAGCGTCGATGCCGATGACCTGCTCGCCCCCGGCGATGATAGCGGCGTGCGCCTTTCCATCGGCGGGGCGACGGCCAGCGACGAAATGCGGGGGAGCCTGACTGCCTTTGGTCGCCGGGATACCGCCAACGGCCAAGTGGACGGCCTGTTTTCAATCGGCCGCAGCGAATCGAGCGATATTCGTCGCGCCGGGGGCGATGAAGCCGAAGAGGATGCAACGCTCAATAGCCTACTGCTCAAAGGCGGCTGGGAGCCCAACGACGAACAGCGGCTGTTTATAAGCTGGCAGCATTACGACGAACGCGCCACCCAACCGGCAAATCCTCAGCAGCTTACTACCACCGATGCGCTGCGCGATCGCGATGTGGAAAGTAATAACGTGCAGCTCGGCCACCGTTGGCAGCCTAGTGCTTCTACCGAGATCACCTCGCGGCTTAGCTTTAGCCAGCAGGAGATTGACGAACCCCAGGCCAACCGCACCTTAGAGCGCGTCGGGCTACAGAGCGACGGCTACCACAGCATGGATCACGGTTGGCTCTCGCAAACGCTGGTGTTCGGCGCCGAACTGGAGCAGGCACGCCAACGGCCAGATGGCGAAGCGAATGGCTTTCCTAAAGCCGATATCGACACCCAGGCAGCCTATCTCGACACCACGCTTACCGCTGGACGCTATCTAGCCGATGGCGGCGCTGGGCAGTTTGACGTGGGTCTTGGCGCTCGCTATGACCGCTACGATGCCAGTGGTCAAAACGACGCTGATAGCGTCCACGACCAGGTATCGCCACGTTTCCGCCTTGCCTGGCGACCCGACGACGCCTTGATGCTGTTTTCGGGCTACGCCGAAGCGTTCCGCGCTCCCAGTCTTTCCGAGCTTTACGCCAACGAGCGCCATTTTGCCGGTTTCTGCGCCGGGCCAGCGTTCTGCGCGCCGGATAACTATTGGATTCCCAATCCCAACCTTTCGCCTGAATCCAGCCATACCTGGGAGAGCGGCGTGGTCTGGCATCAAGGCGACTGGCAGGTTCACGCCAGTTACTTCGACACCCGTGCAGACGACTTTATTGATACCCAGGTCGACATCATGGCAGGCACTACCCAGGCGGTGAACGTACAGCGCGCCCAGCTGTGGGGCTATGACGCTCGGGTGACCTGGCAGCCCAGCGCCTTCCCGTTACTGACCAGCTTTGTGGGCCTGTCAGAAGTCTCCGGCAAAGACCGCGACTCTGGCGAACCACTGGGCAGCCAAACACCACTAGAAGCGACCCTAGGTAGCGAGATAGCACTGTACAGCAGCGATGTGCGACTGGGCTGGCAAGCGCGCTTTGCCCAGTCTTTCGATAAACAGGGCGACGATGAACGCCTGCCCGGCTATGGCCTGCACGACGTTCATCTCGGCTGGCAAATCACCCCGGCCGTGGATACCTCGCTGCGCCTCGCCAACCTTGGCGACAAGGTGTGGTACCGCCCCGACGGTAGCCTGGGCGATGGGCGCAGCCTGTTCGCCACCCTCAACTGGCAATGGTAAATCCATGCAGTCAACCCGATAGAGGTGCGACATGATTCCATCCCAACAGATCGCCATTCTCGAAGCCCTTGACGCGGCGCGTGCCGCTCAGCCGCGCCTTCCCGCCATTGAGATTGCCGAACGCTTAGCCATCAGCGAAGGCGAACTCCAGGCCGCCCGGTTAGGGCGAGATGTATGGACGCTGCCGCTCTCGCCCAACGAGCTTGCCGCCTACCTACCCCAGTTGGGGCGGGTGAAGGCGTTGACCCGCTCTCGGCTGGCCGTGTTAGAGCAAACCGGCGACTACCCTGAACTCAGCGGCGGGCCACACACAGGCCTGCTGCTTGACCCCGGCGGCCTGGATCTACGTTTGCTCTACACCCATTGGCACTGGGCCTGCTTAATTCGTGATCCTATGCCTTCCAGTCATGAGGAAGATGAGCAGTGGCGTTGGAGCCTGCAGGTATTTAACCAGCATGGCACCGCCGTGCATAAATGCTTTGCTCTGGAGAACCCGCTGCCGCGCCCCTGGGGCGCACTAGCGGCCCTGGGCACGCGGGATACGCCGGCGTTTACCCAAAGCATGCCTCGTCTCAAGCGCCCCCTGCCCGAAGCGCCAACCCTGGCCAGCGAGTGGGGCGCGATGCGCGATGTGCACCAGTTCTTTACCCTCCTCCAGCGCCATCGCCTGGAGCGTATTGAGGCCAACCAGCTAATGGAAGGCCGCTATACCCGTGCGCTGCCCGTGAATGCCCTGGAAACGGTGCTTCAGCAGGCCAGCCAACGCGAGCTGCCGTTGATGCTGTTTGTCGCTAGCCCCGGCTGCGTGCAGATCCATACCGGCACACTGCCCACTCCGCAGCGCGCCCGTGGTTGGCTAAATCTATTTGGCGAGCAGTTCACCCTGCACCTTGACGACACCGCGATTGACCAAGTGTGGCAAGTCAGCAAACCCAACCGCGACGGCGGCGTCACCAGCCTAGAGGCCTTCGATGCCGAAGGCTCGCTAGTGCTGCAGCTTTACGCACAGCGCCAGGAAGGCTGCGCTGAGCGCCGCGAGTGGCGACAACTGCTGGATGAGCTCGGCAGCCAAGAGGCGGTGGCATGAGCGCAACACGTCTTATACGCCGCTCGCTGATAGCACTGCTGATTGGCTGGCTGATCACCGGGGCCGCGTTGGCCAACGAGCGCTGGGTGGTGCTGGGCGGCGATATTGCCGAAATCCTGGCCGCCCTGGATGCCGATATCAACGTTATCGCCCGAGATGACACGGTGGTCTATCCTCCCGCAATGGCCGAGCTGCCCTCGGTGGGTTACCTGCGCCAGCTCTCCGCTGAAAGCGTGCTATCGGTTAAGCCTGACCAAGTGCTGGCCGCCGGGCACGCAGGCCCCAAGGAAGTGTTTGAGCAGCTAGCGGCGGTGGGCGTCAGCATAGAGAGCATCAACGCCCCGCCCAGCCTGTCGGCCATTGGCGACAAAGTCCGTGCCATTGGCCAGCTCACCGATCGCCGTGAGGAAGGAGAGACATTAGCGGACGCATTGAACGCTAAGCTAGCGCGGCTGGCCAACCTGCCTAACCTGCCGACCACACGCGCCATGTTTATTATGCAGCATAGCGGCTTAACCCCCCGGGCGGCGGGCAGCGATACCGCGGCGCATACGGCGCTTGAAGCGGTGGGGCTGGAGAATGCCTTTGCCGCCATGCAGGGCTACCACAGCGTGGGTGCCGAGGCCCTGGCTCGGCAAGCGCCCGACGTTGTAATTGTCTCCGAACGGGGCTTGGCGGCCATGGGCGGCGAAACGTCGCTATGGCAACTGCCGGGTATGGCATTAACGCCCGCAGGACGTCATCGACAATTGATTACCATTGATGATCAAGCACTGCTCGGCTTTGGCCCGCGCACGCCCGACCAGCTACTCACTTTGCGCCGGGACGTAGAAGCGCTATTGGGCGTATCCACCACCGCACAAGTAAGCCAATGATTGCCATACTCAACGCCTACCGTTTCCGGTTACGACTGCCGCTTAGCCGAACCAGCCGCGTGCTCGCCGGTTTAACCACGGCGCTGCTGCTGGCCTTGGCTTGGGCGGCCGCCTCGGGGGCGCTGGGCATTTCCCCCTGGGAACTTATCAGCGGCCAAGCCGACCCGCTCAGTGTTCAGGTGTGGTGGCAACTGCGCCTACCGCGCTTACTGCTGGGCGTGGCGGTAGGGGCAATGCTCGCCGGTAGCGGGGCCGCCATGCAGGGGCTGTTTCGTAACCCGCTGGCCGACCCGACCCTGCTGGGTCTTGCAAGCGGCGCGGGGCTGTTTGTAGCGCTTTGGATTGTGCTGTTTCAAGACAGCGGCGCAGGCAGCCTCTACGGCCAGTTTGCGGCAGGCTTTCTAGGCGCCTTATGCGTCTGTTTGATGGTGTTTGGCTTAGCAAAGCGCCAGGGCGGCGGCAGTGCCGCGGTGATGACGCTGCTATTAGCGGGCTTGGCAATCAATACCCTGGCCGGGGCAGGCGGTGGGGTTTTAGCCTTTATCGCCAGCGATGAACAACTGCGCCAGCTTAGTTTATGGGGCATGGGCACGCTGACGAATGCCCTGTGGCGCACCACGGCGCTGGCCCTGGTACTGATTGCCGTTGCCCTGTGGCTGTTAATGCGCAGCGCCAGTGAACTCGACCTGCTCCAGCTAGGCGAAGCGACCGCCCACGCGGCGGGGCTGGATGCGAGCCGCCTAAAACGCCGGGTGGTGGTCGCGACCTCACTGGGCGTAGGCCTGTGTGTGGCACTCACCGGGGTGATTGGCTTTCTAGGCCTGCTGGTACCCCACTGCCTGCGACTCTGGCTGGGCCCCGGCCACCGACTGCTGCTGCCCGCCTCGATGCTCGGCGGCGCGCTACTGCTGGTCGTGGCTGACACCCTGGCCCGCACCGTCGCTGCCCCAGCGGAAATCCCCGTCGGGCTGCTGACTAGCCTGCTCGGCGGCCCTTACTTCCTGTACCTACTAATGCGCAGGAACCGAGCATGCTAACGCTCCATCAAGCGGGTTTAACCACCACCCCCGCTATTGCCACACTAGACGGCACAATTCGCCCCGGCGAGTTGCTTGCCATTGTCGGCCCCAACGGCGCGGGCAAGAGCACGCTACTTAGCATGCTGTCGGGGTTTCGCCCTGCCGAACAGGGCGAGCTACGCTTAGATGGAAAATCCTTAAATGAGTGGCCCATCGCCGAGCTTGCCAATCGCCGCGCGTTGGTCGCCCAGCAGGAGTTACCCGGCTTTGACTGGCAAACAGACGAGCTGTTGAGTCTAGGCAGTAACCCAGCTAAATCACTAGTAGCGGCGTTACTGGATGACCTGGATCTAACCCACCTCGCCAAGCGCAGCGTACTCTCGCTCTCCGGCGGCGAACGCCAGCGGGTGATGATTGCCCGAGGCGCCTGCCAGCTACTCTCAAGGTGTTCTCCCACCGCCAAGGATGGCGGTATTCTACTGCTGGACGAGCCCACCAGCGCCTTGGATATTGGCCAGCAGCAGCGCCTGATGCGCCAACTGCGCGGTTGGGCCGCGCAGCACCGCATGGCGGTGGTCTGCGTACTCCACGACCTTAATCTCGCCAGCACCTACGCCGACCGTGTCTGGCTGCTGCATCAAGGCAAGCGGATTGACCATGGCCTACCCAACCAAGTGCTCAACCCCGCGACCATTGCGAAGGTTTACTCGGCCGAGCTTCAACACCTAAAGGATGGCCCGCATGGCAAACCCCTGCTTGCCCTGGCGCCTTAAAACAGGTTTTATCAGCCGTCGAGGTCTATCCTGCTGGATGGCAAAGTCATCATATAAGTCCATACTTATCCATACATAACGGGCCATTGATGCGCCACCGCGTGCCAATTTAGGAGCAACAATGAGATTGATCCGCCTCATGTGGGTGGTGCTGGCAGGGGTGAGTTTTAGCATCGGTGTGCTGGGTATTTTTCTGCCTCTGCTACCTACCACCGTGTTTATGCTGATGGCGGTTTACTGCGCCTCCAAAGGGTCGCCCCGCTTCGAGGCCTGGATTCGCTCCCGGCACTATGTCGGCCCGCTGTTGGTTACCTGGGAACAAGAGCGCGCCATCCCTCGCCGCGCCAAGCTGGCGGCCGTTAGCATGATCGCGTTGAGTGCGCTGATCACCGCCTGGTCACTCGGCCCCGGCTGGCAACGTTGGTTGGTGGTGGCGCTACTGATGCTGATTGCTCTTTGGCTGGCTACCCGGCCAGAGCCTTCGGCTTCTAATGAGTAAGTGCACATTGCAGCACTACCATACACTCCCCACATAACGCGTTAGTTTTTTGCCACGAGGGGCCATTGATGTGATTCATTGGACGTCAGGCACTCAAGTATGGAAGATACACCTTTACTCAAAGCTATATAAATTAACGAGGCAAATATGGCGCTCCTCACCGCTGGCTATGAAGGGCTAGATATAGATAGGTTCCTAACTGGGCTGAAAAATGCTGGTGTCGATAAAGTGATCGACGTTAGGCAAATGCCTGTCTCTCGCAAAAAAGGGTTCTCAAAAACATCTTTTGCCGAGAAGCTCATGTCTTCCGGCATAGATTATGAGCATATCAAAGCACTTGGATGCCCTAAGTCTATTAGAGACCAATATAAGCAAGATGGTGATTGGGCCAACTACACGAAGCATTTTAGAGCCTACATTGCCACCCAGACAGACGTTGTCAGGGATGTGGCAGCCGAAGCAGTTGAGCTCAACGCCTGTCTCATCTGTTTTGAAGCGGACGTGATGTACTGTCATCGCCGATTTGTGGCGGAAGCGAGTAAACAGTTAAACCCAGCATTGACCGTCAAGCACCTAGCAATTAAAAAAGAGATTGCTGTGGCTGTTTAGGAGGATAAATCAGACTAATAATAAGCCATTGCCCAGGGAACCTATGCACAGTTCCCATCAGGAACATCAAGTCCTTGGCTGGCAGATCCTCCAGTAACTTTTGTTTGAATGGCCGCTTCCAGTCGTCCAGTCCATGAAATTTGATCAGTTTTCTATATAGCGCGCCGATCTCCCAATCGACTATCTTGTGTTTAAAAGATGCGGAACCCGTAGTAAACGAACATTCGTAGTGGTAGTGAAAATCAACCGGAATTTTTTCCAGTATTTTCACTTCCTCAATGTCATCATCTAGTAGCGACAACTGGGAGCTTTCGAGCTTAGATCGTTCCTCGTCAGTCCAGTCCTTATGTTTATGCTCAGTAAGTGTGAGATCCTGTATTTTTTGGACTCGAACCAGCCCTATAGACGTACCATCATTCTGACGCGCCAATTCTAGATCATCAGGGCTATCAAAGACTCTGAGCTTTTCAAGATAATGCCGACGGTTTTTCCAGTTTCTATCCGGTGAAACGATATTACCAAGCCTTATCGAGCCAACCTTCAATTTATGGCTTTCAGGTCTATGATCATCTCGACTCTTTTCAATTTTTGCCGTTATCCATTGCCATTTTGAGAATTGCTGATCCCCTGTTATTAGACGAAATGGAACAGGAAACAGACGAATCAGAGTGCCATCTTCTTCCATTCCTGCGACACATGAGGTTTCTCGATACCTGGCACTAGGGCTTGGGTACGTTTTGCATAAGATAAGTATCTTGGTTTCCCTATCAGACATGCTCCCCCCTTTTTTGACTAAGTCGCCTCAGTCTATTTAGTATCAGAAATACTTCCATTCCTCCACCCCTTTAAGAAGAAAAGCTCTTAAGCAATCAGTCCAAATTAAGAAAAAATTAATCTATATTTTTTTCATTTAAAATCAATGATATAAATAAAATCCAACCCCTGCTTCGTAGCTAGAGCTAGCAAGGGTTAACGCCGAAACAGGTCGCTAAGTTGGAAGCGAATTTTCCAGCGACTAAACCAGCACCTTATGGGTCGAGACCACCTGACGTAGCCCCATAAACGAGCGGATCTGGCGTACGCCGGGCAGGTAGAGCAGTTGTTCTGCGTGTAGCCTGTTGAAGCTTTGGCTATCCCGGGTGCGCACCAGCATAAAATAGTCGAACTCCCCGGTGACCACATGACACTCCATACAGCCGGATACCTTCTGGGCGGCCTCTTCAAAGGCAGCGAAGGATTCCGGCGTCGAGCGATCCAGCACCACGCCAATCAATACCACCATGCCCGCCTGGAGCTGTTCCGGGTCTAAATGCGCCACCACCCGGCTGATCACCCCGTCTCGTTTAAGCTTTTCAACTCTTCGCAAACAGGCCGCAGGGCTCAGGCTCACTTGCTCCGCCAGCGCCACATTGGAGAGCGTGGCGTCGTCCTGAAGCAGTTTGAGAATACGCCGGTCTGTTCGATCTAGTTCAACCGCCTGATTATCAGGCTCAGCGCCTGAACGGGGAGTTTTTGAACGCACTATTATTTACCTTATTGATATTTACACACCATTTAAAACTACATAATGCATTTAATATCAACTCTTGTTGCTTTAACACGTCTAATTTTGCAACACAAAAATCTTAGCTAGCACTTAGTATAAATAGCAGAGCGCGCCCACTGTTCACGCAGAGCTTTTCACACAAAGCTGTTCACACAAACCTTCCACATCCCCACTCGCCACGCGAGCTTTCTATTTCGCACTGAAACGCTTAAAAGCTGGAGCCTGTTATGAACCTAGAACGTTTCCCACGCTACCCTCTCACCTTTGGCCCCTCGCCTATCACGCCCTTCAAACGTCTAAGCGAACATCTCGGCGGTGAAGTGGAGCTCTACGCCAAGCGCGAAGACTGCAACAGCGGCCTGGCCTTTGGCGGCAATAAGACCCGCAAACTGGAATACTTGATTCCCGAAGCGCTGGAACAGGGCTGCGATACGCTGGTATCGATTGGCGGCATTCAGTCCAACCAGACCCGCCAGGTCGCTGCGGTTGCCGCGCATCTCGGCATGCAGTGCGTGCTGGTGCAGGAGAATTGGGTTAACTACTCCGATGCGGTGTATGACCGGGTGGGTAATATCGAAATGTCGCGCATCATGGGCGCCGATGTACGTCTGGATGAAGCAGGCTTTGATATTGGTATTCGCCCCAGCTGGGAACAGGCGATGGAAGATGTGCGCCAGCGAGGTGGTAAGCCCTTCCCAATTCCCGCAGGTTGTTCCGAACACCCCTACGGCGGCTTAGGTTTTGTCGGCTTTGCCGAAGAGGTGCGCCAGCAGGAGAAAGAATTAGGCTTCACATTTGACTACATCGTCGTCTGTTCGGTCACCGGCAGCACTCAGGCAGGCATGGTGGTGGGCTTTGCCGCCGATGGCCGCGCCCAGCGAGTGATCGGCATTGACGCTTCCGCCAAGCCGGAACAAACCCGCGAGCAGATCCTACGCATTGCGCGCAATACGGCCGAGTTGGTGGAGCTGGAAGGCGGCATTAACGATGACGATGTGATTTTGGATACCCGCTATGGCGGCCCAGAATACGGCCTGCCCAATGAAGGCACGCTAGAAGCTATTCGCTTATGCGCCCGCCTGGAAGGCGTACTCACCGACCCGGTTTACGAAGGCAAATCCATGCACGGCATGATCGATAGGGTGCGCAACGGTGAATTCCCAGCGGGCTCTAAAGTGCTTTACGCCCACCTGGGCGGCGTACCCGCATTAAATGCCTACAGCTTTCTGTTTCGTAATGGATAAGCCCCTAATGGCTAAATAATAAGACATCCACCTCGAACCGTCTGATCAAGCGCCCAAATAGCGCCGATCAGGCGGTTACTGCTGTACAAATAAAGTACACCCTTTAGTCTTGGCGTATAGGATATTCACTTATGAGGATACGCCATGTCTTCACCTCTTCCCGCTCACCTTACCCTTGACGAGCTTGCACAACGTTTAGCACCGTTGCCCGACGTAGAAGTCCACGGGCTCGATAGCGGTTGGTACATTGTTCGCTTGCATCAGGATAACGCCGTCAGCTTGCTCACCGATCAGAGTGGCGAGGCACAACGCTTTACCGGTACGCAATGGATTGGCCGTGCGCTGGCGCCGCTGGGCTTCACCCACGGCACGCTGACCTGGGCCGACGCCGCCGATGAAATGATAGGCTCTGATGTGCCGTCCGTTTCCGCACAACAACGCTTAGCCTACGGTGTACGCGTGGCTTTCAACCAAACCAGTCTATAAACTTAACAAAGCGAGCCGCCGAGAGTTTGCAATTTTATTGCCTTAATACCTAGTTTCCAAAAAGGACGGACGCTATGCGCGATGATGAAAAATATACCAATAACGAAGAGCTGCTGCTCTATCTTCAAAAGCTTTTAGACACCCCAGACACAGCGGCTCTACAAGAGTTTTTCACTGAACTCGATATTTTAGACATTGCGCGAACACTTGAATCCTTCCCGGCCAAAACACGCGATTTCCTTTGGGAATATGTGCCTGACGAGTTAATTGGCGAGGTGCTCGCCGAAGTTGACGAAGATATTCGTGCCGACTACATCGAAGACCTTTCTGCCAGCGATGTGGAGCAGATAGTCAGAGGCCTGGATGCCCAGGAAGTGGCTGAAGTACTGGATGTTGCTGACGAGGCCATCAAAACCAGCGTTTACGCCAGCTTAGACCAAGAAATACGCGCCCAGGTCGAAAATCTTCATGCCTATGAAGATGATGTAGTGGGGCGCTACATGGATCCCGAAACGGTCAATGTAAAACAAGGCGTCTCGTTAGAGGCCGTGCAACGCTATATTCGAATTCATCGCCTGCTCGACGATGAATCGCAGCAAATCATGATTACTGATAAAGATAAGCGCCTACTCGGCACACTGACCCTGATCGATTTAATCAAACAACCCCAAGACGCGGTGGTTGATGATTATATGGATGACTTCTTCACCCTGAATGATCAAATGAAGGTCAGCGATGCCGCCGCATTATTGCGCTCTAAAGAACTTCATTTTGTGCCGGTGTGCGATAGCGATGGCTTACTGGTAGGGCAACTCAACTCAACCGACGTATTAGAAATCACCCAAGACGATGCTGACATGACGTTAAAACATATGTCAGGCGTCAGTGATGAAGAGGAAGTTTTTACCCCCATATTGCGCAGCGCCAAAAGCCGCGGCATTTGGCTGGGTATTAATTTGTTAACAGCTTTTCTAGCCGCCTTTGTCATTGGCCAGTTTGAAGCGGTACTCGACCAAATCGTGGCACTAGCCATCCTGATGCCCGTCGTTGCCAGCATGGGAGGGATAGCAGGCAGTCAAACCCTGACCGTGGTTATTCGCGGCCTGGCGCTGGGTCAGCTCGCGGGCAACAATATTAAATGGCTTTATAACAAAGAGATGTGGGTAGGCATGAGCAACGGCCTAGTGTGGGCGTTGGTGGTCGGCTTAATTGCACACCTTTGGTTTGGCGACGCCATGATTACGCTGGTAATCACACTGGCCATCTTTATCAATATGAGCCTGGCCAATGTTTCTGGGGTGCTGATTCCATTGGTACTGAAAAAGCTGCGGATTGACCCGGCACTGTCTGGTGCGGTGATTTTAACCACCGTTACCGATGTGGTTGGGTTTTTATCCTTTTTGGGGCTCGCGACACTGATTATCCTGTGATCTCTTCATTCCCGGCAGGCGCTGGGAACTTTGGTAAACAGCCCCAGCGCTTGGTTTAGCAGCCGCGGCTATACCGTCACCCACCGGCCGGTCTGATCCGACATTTCGATGGCATCGATCAGTCGATTAACCCGAGCGGCTTCGCGAAAATCGGGGTAGAGGGGGCGATTGTTGATGATGCCTTCTACAAGATCACGCACTTCGATAATCTTCTGATCGTTATAGCCCAGACCGTGCCCCGGCGCGGGGCTGAAGGCGGCATAATCGGGGTGCTCCGGGCCCGCTAACAGGGTGGTAAAGCCTCGCCTCCCTGGAGCATCACCATGGCGATATAGCTGCAGCTCGCTCATGCGTTCCTGATCAAACACAATGGCCCCTTTGGTGCCCGTTAGCGTATAGGCCAACCCCATTTTGCGCCCAGCGGCTACCCGTGACGTCTCGATATTACCGATTAACCCCTGATCAAAATGCAGCATGGCTTGAGCTTGATCGTCGTTTTCCACTGCGGCCATACCGCTACCGTCAGCCTTGGGGCGAGAGGCGATGACGGTCTGTAGCTGACCGCATACCTCGTTAATACGCTGCCCGGTTAAAAACTCGGCCATATTGAGAATATGCGAGCCTACATCGCCTAACGCGCCAGCACCCGCTGTTGCCCGCTGGGTATGCCAGTCGTGGGGCTTTTGCGGGTCGAGCAGGTAATCCTCGTTGTGTCTCCCACGAAAATGAATCAGCTCGCCAATCTCACCACTGGCGACAATTTGGCGGGCCAGCTGGGTGGCGGAATTGCGAATGTAGTTAAAGCCCACCAGGGTTTTGACACCCGCCTTTTCTGCCGCAGCCACCATCTCGTTGGCATCGGCGCTATTGAGCGCCAGCGGCTTTTCAGCGTAAACATGCTTGCCCGCGGCAATGGCGGCCAGCGCCATCTCTTTATGCAGAAAATTAGGTGCGCAGATATCCACCACATCCACATCACTGTCTGCCACCAGGGCCCGCCAGTCATTGGTGGCGCGGGAAAAGCCCCAGGCACGCGCGCGGCTTTCTGCAGTGGCGAGGTCGACATCTGCCAAGAGTTCGCACACCGGTTTAGCGGGCAGTTCAAAAACGCTGGACGCTGCATTAAAGGCGATAGCATGGGCTTTACCCATAAAGCCGGTGCCGATTAAGCCAATTTTGAGAGTTTTCATTGTGATTATCCCTGTTGCAAAACAATGACGCCGGGCTAGGCCCGGCGTTGTTTAGTGAGCCACTATCAGGCTGTTTACATCGTCGGCATCGTGAAGTGATTGGTCTCTTCACGAATACCGCTGGGCCAGCGTTGGGTGATGGTTTTCATGCGGGTGTAGAAGCGCACGCCATCCGGGCCGTGCATATGCAGCGGGCCAAACAACGAGCGCTTCCAGCCGCCGAAGCTGTGGAACGCCATGGGCACCGGAATCGGCACATTAACGCCCACCATGCCGACCTGGATTTGCTCGCAGTACTGGCGTGCAGCATCGCCATCCCGGGTAAAGATCGCCGTGCCGTTGCCGTACTCGTGGGCATTGATCATGCTCACCGCTTCGTCAAAGCTCTCCACACGGGCAATTGCCAATACCGGGCCGAAGATCTCCTCTGAGTGAATGCGCATCTTAGGCGTCACATGATCAAATAGTGTCCCGCCAATAAAGTAGCCATCACCTGAGCCATCGATGCTTGTCTGACGGCCATCCACAACAAGCTCGGCGCCTTCATCGACGCCGGTTTGGATATAACCCGCCACTTTATCGCGGTGCTCTCGGGTGATCAGCGGGCCCATATCGTTATCCGGGCCATCGACCAGGCCTGGCCCAACCGTCAATTTATCCAGTTCTACCACCAGTTTTTCACGCAGGCGATTAGCGGTCTCTTCACCCACGGGCACCGCCACGGAAATCGCCATGCAGCGTTCCCCTGCCGAGCCGTAAGCGGCCCCCATCAGCGCACCCACCGCCTGATCCAGATCCGCATCGGGCATGATCACCATATGGTTTTTAGCCCCGCCCAGCGCCTGAACACGCTTGCCATGGGCTGATGCCGTTGCGTAAATATACTCGGCAATCGGGGTGGAACCCACAAAGCTTACCGCCTGAACACGCTCATCGGTGAGCAGTACATCCACGGCTTCTTTATCGCCGTTGACGACATTAAAGACGCCATTCGGCAGGCCCGCTTCGCTTAACAACTCAGCTAATCGCAGCGGCGTAGAAGGGTCTTTTTCAGACGGTTTCATGACGAAGGTGTTGCCGCAGGCCAGCGCGATGGGGAACATCCACATCGGTACCATGGCGGGGAAATTGAACGGTGAGATACCCGCACACACCCCCAGCGGCTGCATCATCGAGTAACTATCCACGCCGGTACCAACATTCATGGAGTGCTCGCCTTTCTGCAGGTGAGGAATGCCGCAGGCAAACTCGACCACTTCCAGGCCGCGGGTCACTTCGCCTTTGGCATCGGAAAACACCTTGCCGTGCTCGCTGGAGATCAGTCGCGCCAACTCATCGGTGTGCGCATCGACCAGCTCCTTGAATTTAAACAGAATTCGAGCGCGCTTTAGCGGTGAGGTTTTTGACCAGGTGGTAAAGGCCTCATCGGCGATGCGCACTGCGTCACGGGTCTCGTCGGCACTGGCCAGCGCCACCTGGGCGCTCTGCTCGCCGGTGGCCGGATTATAAACCGGCGAAGTGCGTTGGTTCTGACCTGCGATATGTTGGCCGTTGAGATAGTGGGATAGCGTCTTCATAAAGACTCCTGATAAAAATGCGTCGCGGGTGCTGTTTTAGTCGGCAATGTCAAAACCTGCCTGCTCGGCAAGCTGACGCAAATTGCGGTAGCCCAGACGGGCATAAGTCAGCGGGTGAGCGACTTCGGGATCTTGCTCGGCTTCAACTACTAACCACCCCTGATAGCCCTGTTCGCACAGGTGGGTTAAGGCAGGCAGAAACTCCACATCGCCATCTCCCGGCACGGTAAACAGGCCGTCCAGCACGCCGTTTAAAAAGCTTTTGTCGCGGTTGCGCACTGCGTCCAGCACCGGGAAGCGCAGGTCTTTGCAGTGCACATGATGGATGCGTCCGCTGTAGCGTTTGGCAATGGCGAGCGGGTCACCGCCAGCACCGCGCAAATGACCAAAGTCGAGTAGTAGACCTACGCCTTCGCCGGTGTTATCCATTAAGCGCTCAACGTCGTTCTGGCTTTCGATCACCGTGCCCAGGTGGTGGTGATACACCAGCTGAATACCTTGAGATTTCAGGTAGTCGCCCACTACGTCCAGACCTTTGAGCAAACGCTGCCACTCATCCTCAGCAAGATGCGGACGCTGGGAGAGCGGGCGCTCCTGATCGCCGTGAACACAGTGAGTGACTTCACACAGCACCATGACCTTGGCGCCACACTGTTTGAGCAGGTTCATGTGATCCTGAATGGCTTCAATCTCTTCTTCCGGAGTGCGCTCCAACAGCTGCGCGGAGTACCAGCCTGAAACAAGCGCCAAATCGTGAGCGCTAAGCACCTCATTCAAGGTGTCCGGCGTGCGGGGAAATTTATTGCCCAGTTCAAAGCCGCTAAAGCCCGCTTCGCGCCCCTCTTGCAGGCAGGTTTCCAGCGGCGTTGCGCCGCCCAGGCTGGGCAAATCATCGTTCGTCCAAGTGAGCGGGTTGATGCCTAAAGTGACCGTTGGCATAACGTATTCCTTGTGTTTATGTTTGTTGGTATTAATGGCGTTGGCGCTGCTTGGCTTCGCGGTATCCTTGATAGGCGTTATTGACCGCCTCACGCTCGGAAACCTCGGGCACGGCCACTTCCCACCAGGCACCGCCTTCTTGGGTGCTGGGTAACGGGTCGGTATCCAGAGCAATCACGTAGGTAGAGTGGGCGGCGCGAGCGCGCACCAGCGCCTGCTCCAGCTCCGCAATACCGGTTACCGATTCAGACTCACAGCCCAGGGATTTGGCGTGGGCAGCAAAATCGGTTTTCGGCGCGCCCGCCTCCACCGTGCGGCAATCCTGCAGCAGGTTGTTGAAGCCCGCGCCGCCGGTGGCCTGCTGCAAACGGTTGATACAGCCATAGCCGCGGTTATCCAGCACCACCACAATCAGCTTGTGGCCCAGCATCACCGAGGTGGCCAGCTCGGAGTTGTGCATCAGGTAGCTGCCGTCGCCTACCATCACCACCACTTCCCGCTCGGGCTTGGCCATCTTGACGCCTAGACCACCGGCAATTTCATAGCCCATACAGGAGAAGCCGTACTCCACGTGGTAGCTGCCGGGGCCCGAACACTGCCAGAGCTTATGCAGCTCGCCGGGCAAGCCACCGGCGGCGCATACCACGGTGGTATCGTTGCCTGCTTGGCGATTAACGGCGCCAATCACCTGGGCGTCGGTGGGCAGCGCCAGCCCTTGATCGGCGGTTACACGGTGTACTATTTCGGCCCATTCGCGCTTGAGCGTTCCGGATTGTTCGCGCCATTCATCGCTGCCCCGCCACTCGCCTAGCGCTGCGTCGAGTTGACCCAGCCCGACCAAGGCATCGCAGCTTAGCGGCAGCGCTTGATGTTTCAGGCTGTCGAATCGGCCAACGTTGAGGGCGATCAGCGTTTTTTCGCTGCCTTCAAACAGTGCCCTAGAGCCGGTGGTAAAGTCCTGCAACCGCGTACCTATGGCGAGGATGACATCAGCCTGTTCCGCCAACTGATTAGCGGCTGCGCTGCCGGTCACCCCAATGGCCCCTACCGCGCAGGGGTGGCTGTCGGCTAGTGCGCCTTTGCCCGCCTGGGTTTCAGCCACCGGGATGCCGCGTACTTTGGCAAACTCGGCCAGGACGTCGCAGGCAGCAGCGTAATGCACGCCGCCACCGGCAATAATTAGCGGGCGTTTGGCCTGTTGCAGCGCAGCGATTGCTTGACGAAGCTCATAAAGATCCGGTGGCGGGCGGCGAATACGATGTATCTTGGGGGCAAAAAATGCTTCCGGGTAATCGTAGGCAAAGGTTTGCACATCCTGGGGCAGCGCCAGGGTCGCCGGGCCGCAGTGTTCGGGATCAAGCAGGGTGGCTATCGCCTGGGGCAAGCTGGTCAGCAGTTGCTCCGGGCGGTTAATACGGTCGAAGTAGCGCGATACTGGGCGAAAGCAGTCGTTAACGCTAATGGTCGGGTCGCCGAAATGCTCTATCTGTTGCAACACCGGGTCGGGGTCGCGGGTGGCAAAGTTGTCTCCCGGCAGCAGCAAGATCGGCAAACGGTTGGCGTGAGCGAGCGCCGCAGCGGTAACCATACTGGTCGCCCCTGGGCCAATCGAGCTGGTGGCGGCCATTAAGCGCTGACGGCCGTTGGCTTTTGCAAAGGCAATCGCCGCATGGGCCATGGTCTGTTCGTTATGGGCACGAAAGGTCGGCAAGCGGTCTTGCACGTGGTAAAGCGCCTCGCCCAACCCGGCCACATTGCCATGACCAAAAATCGCAAACACGCCTTCAAACAGCGCCACCTCTCGGCCATCAATCTCGATACGTTGCGCGGCAAGGTACTTGACCAATGCCTGGGCCATGGTGAGTCGAATGGTGCTCATCTTACGCCTCCTCCGTGTGGGCCAGCGTTTGCGGCTGCGCCTGCCTTAATTGCCGCCACGCTTTTATCAGTTCGGCATAGTTTTGGGCGACCCGCTCTACCAAGCTTGCATCGTCGATACGCCCCGCCAGCCAGTCGCGACTGGCGCTGGCAAATAGCGTTCGCCCAACGGTGAAACCTTTGCAGCAGGCATGATTGGCTGCTGCTTGAAAGCCGCGCTTCATATCGTCCATAGGCGCGTCTAGCCCAAGCAGTACGACACCGCGACAGTAGGCATCTTCCCGCTCAATGGTCTCGCCCACCGCCTGCCAGGCGGCGTCTGACATAGCAGGCAGTTTCCACCAGTCGGGGCGAATGCCCAGGTTGTAGAGCCGCTGCAGGCTTCGCGGTAACGTCTTATCGTCGTTGGGCATGTTTGCAGGGGGAATGATTTCAATCAGCAACTCCAGCCCATACGCACAGGCCGCCTGATAGAGTTGCCGCAGACGCTCCTCCTGCTCCAGGCGCAGCGCAATTTCGTCGTCAGGATGGTAGAAGACCAGACATTTAATGATCTGCTCTCTAGGCCAGTTGCGCAGGCAGGCACCTAAATCGTCGCCATGCTGGAAGCGCAGCGGACGTGACCCTGGCAGTTCCACAGGACGGCCAATCCACCAGCCTTTGCCGCTGGCGTGATTGAGCGCGTCCTGACCCAGCACGTCATCTACCAGAATCGCGGGCGTGGGAATACCACCCAGCTTTGCGCCCTCTTCGGCGGCGGTGACCAGGAGTTTTTTGAGTGCGGGTAGCCGCGCACTATCGGCATGCGCTTCACGGGCCATATCGGTGAGCTGGCGGCGGTGGTCAAATGCCAACCCGAGTACTTCAGGCCACTGAGCAGGCACTCGGGTAGTGACCCGGTGCAAATGATTCAGGCGTTGATCGATATCCGGGCGGGGCACTTCGTCGCGGCGCGCCAGATAATCAAATAACTCGTCTTCAGTGGGCATGGCGGGGGCACAGCCGTGACGGGAGACCACTAGCGCGCCACAGGCGTTGGCATAGGCAGCGCTGGTTTGCCAGGGCTCATTGCGTAGCCACCCCCGTAGCAGCCCGCTCATAAAGGCATCCCCGGCGCCCAGTACATTAAGCACTTCGACCTGCACGCCCTTGACTAGAATGCCGTCTTCAATGCGGTCAGGAATGGCGCCTTCAAACACCACACAGCCCATGGGGCCCAGTTTGCATACCAAGGTGGCTTCGCTAACTTCCCGCACCGCGAGCAGCGCCGCTAATGTGTCCGTGCTGCCACCGGCAATATGGAACTCCTCTTCGGTGCCCACAATCAGGTCAAAATCGGGTAGCCAACGCTGCAGGTCGGTAGTCACTTTGTCATCGGCGATAAAGCGGGTTTCGCCATCGCCGGGATTGGTCAGCCCCCACAGCACCGGCCGGTAGTCGATATCCAGCACCCGCTTCACGCCATAATGTGCAGCGGCGTCCAGCGCCTTGCGACACGCCCGGCGAGTGGTATCGGTAGAAAGGTGCGTACCGGTAATCGCCAGCGCTTTTGCCCGGGCAATAAATTCAGGATCGATGGCATCAGCATCGATGGCCATATCGGCGCAGTCGCGACGGTAAAACAGCAGCGGGAAGCTCTCGCGGTCTTTCAGCGCCAACAGCACCAGGCCAGTGTGGCGCTCGGGGTCGGTTTGTAGCGCAGTAGTATCTACCCCTACCCGCTCCAGCTCTTCGCGCACGAAGCTGCCCATCTGCTCGTCGCCGACCCGCGAGAGCATGGCGGATTTCAGCCCAAGCCGCGCAGTGCCGTAGGCCATATTGCCCGAGCTACCACCCAGGTACTTGGCAAAGCTGGCCACATCTTCTAAACGGCTGCCAATCTGTTCGGCGTAAAGGTCGACCGCCACGCGTCCAAGACAAATCAGGTCAAGCGGTCGGTGTTGACTATTGTTATTCAGCATAAACGTCTCCCCACGTCACAAATTCGTGGTATCGGGCGAAAGATGACACTGGGCATATAAGCGTCTTAGGTGGCTATCGATTAAAATGAGAAGGCAGCACGGAACCGGTCAAGAGCGAGGTCATCGTCGCCAGAGGCCCAGCCTTCCAGCCCTACGGTGCCGCGATAACCCATGTCGTTCAGCGTTTTGGCAATGGCCGGGTAGTTAATCTCGCCCGTTCCCGGTTCGCAGCGCCCAGGCACATCAGCCACCTGCACTTCACCTATGTACGGCCCGCAGCGGCGAATCAATTCGATCAGATTACCTTCGCCAATTTGGACGTGATAAACGTCCAACATGATGCGCAGGCCCGGTCGATCAACGCTTTCGACAAGCGCCAACACATCTGCCAAGCGAGCAAACGGCACGCCGGGGTGGTCAACCTCAGTATTAAGGTTTTCAAGCACAAAGGTGACGCCATGCTGCTCGCCGAGATCCGCCAGCCGGTTGAGTGTGTCGCGTGCTTTGAGCCACATAGCACCGGTCATCTGCTGGCAAGGTTGAACGGGCAGCCCATCACCATCTAGCCCGGTGCCGTGCAGGTTAAGGCGCGGAATACCAAGGCGCTTTGCTACCTCAACCGACTTAGTAGCGGTGCGAAGCAGTTCATCGGCTCCGGCGGCATCCGCCAGAGTGCCGGTGACATAGCCGGTCATGGAGGAAAATGTCGCCCCGCTATTGGCCAGTGCGTCAATATCGTGCTTAGTCCAGTCCCAAATTTCGACCTGAAACCCACGTTCGTTAATATGTTGAATGCGCTCCAGCATGGGCAAATCACGGAAGACCATTTCAGCACACACGGCCAGTGTGAACGGAGAGGATGAGGTTGGGTTATTCATCATGACTCCTTAATAGCCGCCAGCAATACGCGGTGAAGAGTGGCCGGGACTTGTTTCGCTTCCAGGCTGAGGGCCCTGACCGGCTAAGTTGGCCTTCTTGGCTTTATCGTCCCGCTGGAACTCCGCGAGCTCTGCGTCCAGGCTTTCTAGCTCAGCGCCACCCGCCATCATATTGAGCACCTCTTCGCGGCTAACCTCTTCTTTACGGAAGGAGCCCAAGCTGCCACCGCGTGACAATAGGGTGAACGCGTCAGCCACTGGGTAGGCATGGTGAACGTTGTGGGTAATAAAGATGACCGCCAGGCCATCCGCGCGGGCTTTGGCAATGTAGCGCAGTACCACGGAGGCCTGTTTAACCCCAAGCGCTGACGTAGGCTCATCGAGAATCAGCACTTTGGCGCCAAAATAGACGGCACGGGCAATCGCCACACACTGGCGTTCCCCGCCAGAAAGCGTGCCCACCGGCTGGCTTGGGTCGCGTACATCAATACCGATTTTGGCCATCTCCTCTTTGGCAACCCGGTCGGCATACTTCCAATCGATGCGCTTAAACGGCCCCCAGCCCACCGTCGGTTCGCGACCCATAAAGAAGTTACGGGTAATAGACATCAATGGCACCATCGCCAAGTCCTGGAAAACCGTGGCGATACCCGCATCTAGCGCGTAAGCCGGTGACTTGAAGCGGGCAGGTTCACCATCTAGCAGCATTTCGCCATGGGTGGGTTGATGAACCCCAGAGAGGGTTTTGATCAGCGTCGACTTGCCCGCACCATTATCCCCCAGCAGGCACATAACCTCACCGGAATAGACCTGCATCGAGATATCACTGATGGCGATGACACTGCCGAAGTGCTTGCTGACACTGCGCATTTCGATCATTGGCGTTTGAGTTGTCATGTTACTTGGCCTCCATCGCCTTTTTGCGCATGTAATTGTTAAACAGCACGGCCACCAGCAGCATCACGCCCAGGAAGACCTGGAACCAGTCAGTGTTAACACCGGTATAGAAGATGCCCATTTGCACCATGCCGAAGATCAGCGCTCCTAGGGCTGCACCAATGGCAGACCCGTAACCGCCGGTCAGCAAAGCGCCGCCAATGACCACCGCAATAATGGCCTCCAGCTCTTTTAACAAGCCGCGAATGGTGTCCGCTGAACCGGTATCCATGACCTGTATGCAGGCAAAGATGGTGGCGGAGAAAGCGGTGAACATGAAAAGCGAAATCTTAACGCGGTGGACAGGTACGCCCGAGTTGCGTGCCGCGTTAGCATCGCCACCGCTGGCAAAGATCCAGTTGCCGTAAGGCGTGCATAGCAACACCCAGGTTGCCACAGCAGTTAAACCGAGCCACCAGACGATAGAGACCGGAATGCCCGAGACGACAGGATTGCCCGCAAAGTTAGTGGCCATCCAGCCATTTGCCGCCATCCAACTGAATAGTCCCGTAGCAACTTCTCCAGAAAAAAGCGCCGCGAACCAATCGCCGGGAATATGCTCTTGCACGCCCCCGACCTGAGTACGCCCCGTCAACAACCGACTAGTACCGATAGCCAGGCCACGCAGAATGAACAGGAAGCCCAGGGTAACGATAAATGAAGGCAACCCCGTTTTATTGACCAGATTACCGTTAATCCAGCCCACCAAGCCTGCACAGGCGAAGGCCAATAAAATAGCCGCCCATAGCGGCCAGCCATACTCCACTGCCGGAATAGCAATCAGAATGCCCGCCAAGCCGATCATTGAGCCGATCGAAAGATCAAACTCACCGCCGATCATCAGCAGCGCAGCCGCCGTGGCGATAATGCCGAGCTGGGCGGCAACTTCAAGAAAATTAATAATACCCGCAGGGGTAAACATCCCGGTGCCGCTGGAAGCGGCGATAAAAAAGGCAAGCACCAACACGGCACCCGCTAGCGCACCCAGTTCAGGGCGATTGAGCGCTTTTTTCCAAAATGAGACTTTCTGAATCCGCTCATCTTGATCAACCGCTGCTGGCGCAACAGGTTGGTTAGTTTCATTGGAACTCATGGCGATCGACTCCCAAGGCTCGGCGGTGCCGAGCCTTTTCCGATTAGGTCGTTATCAACGGATGCCCTGGCTACTCAGCTCAATAACCTGCGCAGCGTTTTCTTGAGTGACAAACCCTGGCCCGGTGGCAACATCCCCTGCGGGTAACAGCCCGTTCTTGACGAACTGATCCAGGAACATGACGGGCAAGTAGCCCTGCATGTACTGCTGTTGGTCGATCGCAAAATCCAGGTCGCCCGCATCAAGTGCTTCTAGAATGCCTGGCGAAAGATCAAAGGTGCCCAGAGTGAAGGTATCGGTAGCCCCTTGCTCACGCATAGCACGAATCATTGGATCCGCCGCCAGCGCCCCCAGCGTTAACACACCGCGAACGTCGTTATTCTGGTTGAGATAAGCCACGATAGCGTTGCGAATATTGGTGGGGTCGTAGGTGGTCGCCAACTGATCAGCGTTGCCATCAAAGCCGTCGACAAAACCATCACAGCGCTGATCAAGTCCCTGGTTACCCTGTTCGTGATTAACACAAACGCCTTTCTCAACGCCCAGTTCTTGCATACGCTCGGCAGCTTGCTTACCCGCCTCGTACTCACTCTGCCCAATGTGCAAACGGGCGCCATAATCCCGCGCCACATCACCACCGGAATTGATCGTGATCACGGGAATGCCGTTATCGACCGCATCTTGCACAACACTGCCCAAGGCATTTTCGTCAGTGAACGACAGGATCAAACCGTCTGGTTGAGACGCCACCGCCGCCTGAACGAGTTGCTGCATTTTGGCCATATCAAAGGTGGAAGGTGCGCGGTATTCAAGTTCAGCGCCTACGAGGTCAGCCGCCGCCTCAGCGCCGTTTTTGACCACAGACCAGAAAGGATCTGAGGGAACGCCATGGGTCACCATGACAAAGCGGTTCTTTTCTTGTGCCGGTTCTTGTGCTTGTGCGGCACCGGCCATGAGCGCCGTAGTGGCGGCGGAGGCCAGAAGCCAATGAGATAGACGTGCCATAAGTAAATTCCTCTTCGTATTATCATTATTCGTTGGTAGTGCAGCATCGAATGCTTTGCTTTGACGCTATGAAATATAGATTCCAAATAGCAACACAAGCAAATTATTTATTCTATACTTTGGTATAAATGGAATATTTATTTCAATCAACTAGACTGCACAACAACCAGCCACTTTGCTCAGTAGCAAATGCCTAGTAGTCAATAAGTGAATGAGTGCTAGATGGGCTAACGCGAAGGAATTTGTATGTCACAACCCCCACAAAGCTACCGTGAGTTGGAAACGCTGATCAGCGCCGAGTACGCCACGCTAAGCAAACGCTTGCAGCAAACCGCGCGTTTTATGCTTGACCATCCTCAGGAAGTCGCTTTGGCCACCGTGGCCAAAATTGCCGAGCAGGCGGATGTCACCCCCTCCGCCTTGATTCGCTTGGCCAATAGCTTGGGCTTTAAGGGTTTTTCCGAAATGCAGCAGCTGTTTCGCAGCCGCCTGGTCGACGAACTACCTAATTACACCGAGCGTATTCGTGCGGTTCGCAGCGCTACTGGGGAAACCCCGGATAGCACCCAGCTGTTGTGGGAATTCGCCGATGCCAATCGCGCTGTTTTGGAGCAGCTTCCCAGCCGTATCGATCCAGAGAGTCTAGAGAAGGCGCTGGATATTTTTGAGCAGGCCCGCGCCATACATGTGATGGGCGCCCGGCGTAGCTTTATGGTGGCCAGCTATATGACCTACGCCCTAGCGCATGTGGACAAGCCCGCTTTATTGGTCAGCGGATTGGGAGGGATGTACGGAGAGCAACTGCGTGCCATGAGCCAGCACGACGCCCTTTTAACCATCAGTTTTTCCCCCTATGCAGAAGAGAGCCAAAAAGCCTGCGAAGACGCCCATCAGCGCGGTCTACCTATCGTGGTGATTACCGACTCGACCCTCAGCCCACTTGCCCGCTTCGCCGATGTGGTGTTTGTGGTCAACGAAGCCGAGGTGAAAAGTTTCCGCAGCTTGACCGCATCGCTCTGCCTGACCCAAGCCCTGGCGATTGCCCTGGGCGTGCGGCAAGACAAGTCCCGGGACAAAGCGCTGGAAAAAGCTCAGACAAAAGCCCCAAGCAAAAAACGTAAGACATAAACGCCCATGCAAGCTAACACCAACAACAAGACAGGAGAGCTTATGAAACTCGCACTTATCGGCGCTGGACGTATCGGCAAAGTGCATGCCCAGGCCATTCATTCACACCCAAACGTTACGCTGGCCGCCGTGGCCGATTTTCATCAGCCTGCTGCAGAAGCCCTGGCCGAGCAGTACGGCAGCAAAGCGGCCTTAGTTGATGAGATTTTTGCAGATGACACCATTGACGCCGTGCTGATAGCTTCAAGCACGCCCACCCATGCGGAGTATCTGGAGCGTGCCGCACGCGCGGGCAAAGCAATTCTGTGCGAAAAACCCATCGCCCTGGATTTAGCCCGCACGCGAGATGCTCTGCAGGTACTCAGTGAACACCCGGTGGCCTGCGCGTTAGGTTTTAACCGTCGCCACGATCCCCAGTTCTCTGCACTTAAACAGGCGATTACCCAGGGCCGAATCGGCGCTTTGGAAACCCTAACGATCATCAGTCGCGATCCTTCTCCTCCACCAGCCGAGTATGTGGCTGAGTCCGGTGGGCTATTTCGCGACATGATGATTCATGACCTTGATATGGCCCGGTGGCTGCTGGATGAACCGATCGAAAGTGTTTATGCCGTCGGCAGCAGCATTATCGACCCAGCGATTGGCGAAGCGGGCGATGTGGATACCGCCATGGTGACCCTCACCACTGCCAGTGGAAAGCTCTGCCAAATCAGCAACTCACGGCGTGCCAGCTACGGCTACGACCAGCGTATCGAAGCGTTTGGCAGCCAAGGCATGATCCAAGCTCAAAACGAGAGTGATACCCGGCTACGCTTTACCGGCGAGGCTGGGCAAGTGGAAGACAAACCCAAGTGGTTCTTTTTAGAGCGTTATGCAGAAGCATATCGATTAGAGATTGGCGACTTTGTCGATGCTTGGCGCGAAAAGCGTGCCCCTCTGGCAGGCGCCCAGGATGGCTTGGAAGCATTGCGCTTAGCCGAGGCTGCGGAGCGCTCACTACGCGAAGGCCGCAAAATCCTGCTCGACGCTTCGGTTTAAACAGCCACGTAAGGTTTTATTTTCAAGACGTTTGGCTGACCAGACCGTCACCGAACCGTTAGGAGAAGCGAAGAATGACTTCACTACTGGTACACCCCACCGCCCCGGATGCGCAAGGCACCGTGATTGACGTTACCCCCGCCTCCGCCGGCTGGACGCATGTCGGCTTTCGAGTGCATAAACTCGCCAAGGGCCAGCGCCTGGAGGCCAGCAGCAATGATCAGGAAGTCTGCCTGGTGCTGCTCACTGGTCGCGCCAATGTGACTTCCGGTGAACACCGCTTTGACGATATCGGCAAGCGCATGGATATCTTTGAACAGATTCCGCCCTACGCGGTTTACCTACCCAATGGGGTTAGCTACGCGGTGGAAGCAACCACCGATCTTGAGCTGGCCGTGTGTGCGGCCCCAGGGCATGGCAATCACGCGCCACGCTTAATAGCGCCTGACAACATCAAGCAGAGCACCCGCGGCCAGGGCACCAATACCCGCCATGTGCACGATATTTTGCCGGAAACCGAGGCTGCCGATAGCCTGCTGGTGGTCGAAGTATTCACCCCTGCAGGCAACTGGTCGAGCTACCCGCCTCATAAACACGATGTGGATAACTTACCCCACGAATCGCAGTTGGAAGAGACCTACTACCACCGCATTAATCCCGCCCAGGGCTTTGCCTTTCAGCGCGTCTACACCGATGACCGCAGCCTTGATGAAACCATGGCGGTGGAAAATGGCTGCTGCGTACTGGTGCCCAAGGGCTATCACCCCGTTGGCGCCGCCCACGGCTACTCGCTTTATTACTTAAATGTGATGGCCGGCCCCAAACGGGTGTGGAAATTCCACAACGACCCCGATCATGAATGGTTAATGAACGCTTGATGGGGCAACGCTTCGCCCGCTAACCTTTATCTAATGCTATGATTTGCAGCCCCGCATCCGCGGGGCTTTTTATTGGCGCTAATTTCCGAGAGAGCCCCATGCTCCCCGACTACTCTGTCATCGCTTGGCTATTAATCATTTTTTCCGTTTACCTCACCGGCGTTTCAAAAGGCGGCTTTGCGGGTGGCTTCGGTACGCTTTCGGTACCGCTAATGGCGCTGGCGATTAGCCCCACCCAGGCAGCAGGCTTATTGTTGCCGCTGTTGCTAGTGATGGACGTATTTGCGGTAAAAGCCTGGTGGGGTAAGCAGTCAAATGCCGAAGTATGGCGTTTTGTGCCGGGGCTGTTTATAGGCGTCATTGTGGGCACGCTGCTGTTTGGAAATCTTAGTGAGGAAGGCGTGCGTATGGCACTGGGCGTTCTCTCCGTGGTGTTTGCCGCCTACATGCTACTAAAGCCTGTCGCTAAGAAACCTATTTCCAGCCGCTGGGCGCTGCCTGCCGCCAGCGTTTGCGGGTTTACCAGTTTTATCGCCCATGCGGGCGCACCGCCGATGAACATGTACCTGATGCCGCGCAAGCTTACTAAAGAGACGTTTATTGCCACTTGCACCATCACCTATGCGGTCGTTAACACCATTAAAATAGGGCCTTATGTGTGGCTGGGCGAAGTCAATATGACCAGCGCCTGGGCGTCGCTTTTGTTAGTGCCCGCGGCCTGGATTGGCGTGCGCAACGGCCTGTGGCTGCAAAGCCGTGTTAACGAAGCGCTGTTTTATCGCTTGGTGATTCTAGCCATGTTCTTTGTCGGCTTTAATCTGATTTGGCAGGCATTAAATTAGCATGTACTTAGGTGCTTAGTCGCTCTCCACTTCATAAAGCACAGCTTACATTTTTATGCTGTAAGCCATGGATTAAAATTTTGTAAGAGATCTCTTACAAGCGTGTAAGAGATCTCTGTCACTTGCCCCCTAGGCCTTGCTCTCTGGCCCCCGCTCGCTATCCTAATCGTTTCTCATTTAGCAGATAACGATTCAAGGAGCGGAGCGATGGCGGATAAAACAGGCCTGCAGTTTACCCTGACCCTTCCCGGGGCTAATGATACTGCCGTGGTGCGTTTTACCCATCGTGAAGCCCTCTCTGAGCCGTTTACCCTCTCCGTGGACTTTGCCAGCCGCACCCATACCCTGTCGCCCAGCGACTGTTTGGATCAGGAAGCCACCCTGTCCATTTGGCAGGACGGCGAGCCGCTACGCCGTGTGCATGGGGTGATAACAGAGCTGCATCGAGGTGACCGCGGACACCGGCGCAGCTTTTATCGGGTGGAGATCCGCCCCGCCCTGTGGCGCCTATCGCTACGCCACAACTCGCGCATCTTTCAAGACACCTCGCCGTACGATGCCATCACTACCTTAGCCAATGAGCGCAGCCTCACCGATATCGGCTTTGCCACCACCCGCACGCCCCTGGATCGGGAGTATTTGGTGCAGTACCGGGAGACCGACCTGGCCTTTATCGAGCGCGTGGCCGCCGAAGAGGGCTGTTTCTATTTCCATGAGTTTGAAAATGCCGAGGGCGGTAAACACTCGTTAGTGTTTGCCGACGCCACGGTGGTATTGCCCAGCGTAGGTGAGCGCACCTACCACGGCCGCGCCGGGGGCACCCCGCCCCGACGTCATGTCCGTAAACTCCGCCAGGTCAGCCGGGTGCGCCCTGCCTCGGCAATGCTCAAAGACTATACCTTTAAGAACCCGCCCTACGCGCAGCTTCATGAGCACCTGGCCCCCAACCTGGGTGAGCACGCCCAGCGGGAAGATTACGAACACTTCGATTACCCCGGGCGTTATAAAAAGGATGCCTCCGGCAAGCCCTTTACCCGCCACCGCTTAGAGTCCCTGCGCGCTGACGCCCTCACCGCCGAGGCGGAGAGTGACCTTCCTGAACTTGCCCCTGGCATTTGTTTTACCCTCGCCGACCACGATATCGATAGCCTTAACCAAGCGTGGCAGGTGGTGGCCGTGGTGCACCACGGCGAACAGCCCCAGGCCCTGGAAGAGGACGGTATGGCGCGGGGAAATAACGGCAGCAGTGCTCTGTCGGCCCAATCGGGCGAGCAGATGACCCGCTACTATAACGAACTGGTGATCATGCCCAGGGATCAGACCTTTCGCCCGGTGCCTAATCCTAAGCCGCGCGTCGACGGCCCCCAGGTGGCCTTTGTGGTCGGGCCGGAAGGCGAAGAGATCTACTGCGATGAACACGGCCGGGTCAAGGTGCAATTTCCCTGG